>CAITAM010000195.1 GCA_903890265.1 uncultured Pseudomonadota bacterium
CCCCGTTTTTCAAGCAGAAGACGGCATACGAGATCATAGCCGGTGACTGGAGTTCAGACGTGTGCTCTTCCGATCTGTACTGGCGGCCCTGCGCATCCCAGGCAAAACCTTCGAGCAGCGCCTCAGGCACCACGCGCGGTATGGCATACGCCGCGACGATCCGCGCAAAGGCGCGATCACCGGCCAGGGGGCGCGGAGCCCCTGCGTAGATGGCGTCGAGTCTCTGCCGCAGGTCGGCCAGCGCCGCCGTTGCATCGTGCCCGCCGTCGATGGCGTCGTCGGCGACGCGGCAGAATGCGTACAGCGCCGTGGCAGGTCGTCGGTAGGCGCGTGGCAGGGTCCGCGCCGCGAGATGGAAGGTCTTGGAACCGGCCCGCAGCAGAGCCCCGCACTGCACGAGGTCGTCTTGCTCGAGCAGCCAGTCCGTGTAGCGCAGTGTCGCCATGCCATTCTCCCTGCGGCTGCCCGAGGATCACCGCACCCGCAGGCTAGCGCCAAGCGCCGGCGGAGGGAAGCAGGCGCACGTGCTGCACTGCCAGACGGGCGTCGTTGACGGCGCTAGCCGACGCCGGCAGGCGGATCGTTCCACACGATCTCATCGGTGGCCACCTCGCCCATGGACCGGCGTTGCGCCGCCGCGCGCACCATGATGCTGAGGCTGGTGATCGGCATCGTGAGCAGCGGCCACGGGTCGGACGTGGCCCAGCTGACGTCCCGGCTGCCCACCAGCGTGCGCAGGTTAGCGCCGAATCGATCGGAAAAGACCGAGCCCTGGGTCTCGGTCAGTGCCGGGAAAAACTGCTGCAGGCGACGGTGCTCACGAAGCCGCGGTACCGGTGCGCCCGGCTCGCCGCGAATAACCGGCGCAAGATCCTCGTGCCGCAGGAAGTGGATCCCGGACGTCACTCGCGGGTTGCACTCGATGGCCCACGGCCGATCGTCGTCATCGACGATGAAATCAAAGGAGACGAACCCCGTGTAGCGGCTCTGGCGGGCGAACTCGGTGACCCACGCGGCAATACCGGCCTCATCCACGCGTTCGAAGCCGACGGCCACGGTTCCCGCCATGATCGTTCCACGGTACACCACGGTCGTCACGACGGCGCCGTCCCGGAGCACCGAGAACGAGCTCAGCAGCCTGCCGCGCACGCGCTGCTGGACGACCGCGGCCTCGCCCTGCGCCGGCACTGGCGCACCGGCCCCGAGGTAGACAAGGCCGCGACCGGAACACGAGCGAACGGGCTTCAGCACGCAGTTCCGACTCGCGAGCAGCGCCGCGGCCTCGGGCGTGCCCGCGAGGTAGGTCGGTGGCGCTGCAAGCCCGAACGACTGCATGAGGACCGGGAATTCGTGCTTACTGTGCAGCGCGAGCAAGAGCGGCTGCGGCATCGTGTACAGCCCGACACCGGCCGGTAGCCGCGGGCGAAGACCGGCCACGAACAATGTCTCTTCGGAGACCGGCACCACGAGATCCACCCCGTGCTCGTGGATAACGGACTCCAGCGCATCGAGATAGCGCTCCGCGGCGGTCGATGGTGGCGGCACGACAAAACACCGCTCAACCGCACGCGACACCCGGCACAGGTGCCACCGGTAGGGCTCGGCAACGAGCACACGGTCACCGCGCGCGGCAAAGGCGCGCGCGAGATCAAGCGCCTTTGGCAGGCGCCCGAGCGTGAGTAACACCGTCCGCCGGCCGCGCTCAGCGCGCACGAGGCAGCACCCGTACCGCGATCTGGGTCGCCGGCCGCGTCGTCAGCCTCGCCACGGGGCGCACGACGTCGGGATTGCTGACAAGGAAATCAAAGCGGCGCAGCAACTCGGCGAGGATCAGCGTTGCCTCGGACTGCGCAAACGAGGCGCCGACGCAGACCCTGGGGCCAATACCGAACGGAAGGTAGGCGCCGGCCACGTGCCCCGCCTCCCGCTCACCAAGGAATCGATCGGGATCAAAGACATGCGCGTCGCTCCACAAAGCCGCATGCCGATGGATCGTCCACGGTGCAATCATCACCATCGCGCCGCGAGGCAGACGCAAGCCACCAAGCGTCGTCGGCCGCATGGCGACCCTGGGCAGGAACGTGATCGGCGGGTAGAGGCGAAGAACCTCCTTGAAGATGCTGCGCGTCAGCTTCAGCTCCTTCAGGTGACCGAACTCGACCGCGCCCCCGCCGGTCACCTCGGCCACCTCAGAGCGCAGGCGCGCCACGGTGTCCGGCAGCTGCGCGAGAATGTAAAAGGCCCAGGTCAGCGCGCTCGCGGTCGTCTCGTGGCCGGCCAGAAAAAACACGCCGAGCTGATCGATCAGCTCCTCCTCCGTGAACGCGCGCCCCGATGCGGGATCACGGGCAGTCATCATCGCACTCGCGATATCGTCGAACTGACCGGGATCGTGCAGGTGTGTCCCAAGCAACGCCGCAAGGTGCGACCGGATCCGCTGGCAGGCACCGAGGACGTCCGGGCGCTGCGCGACCGGCCGAAAGGCCGGCGCGAAAATCAGGCGCCTGAACTCGACCTGGGCCACGGACCGCTCAAAGAGAGTGAACGCATCGAACACCTCACGAGCCGTCGCCGAGGCAAGCGAAGTGGAAAACACCGTCCGGCAGACAATGTCAGCCGTGAGATGGCTCATGGCAAGATCGAGCGAGAATTCGCTGCCGCTGGCGGCCAGCTCGGCGAAGTTCGCCGTGCACTCGGCGACCGACGCCATCATCGACGCGAACGCCCGGCCGAGTCGCATGTGCGAGAACCCGCCGTCCACCATGGTGCGCTGACGGTGCCAGGTGTCGCCACTGGAGACGAAGATCGAGTCGCCGACCAGCGGCGCCAGGGCATCCACCATCAGGTCGTTCTTCGGGAAAATACGCTCCTCGTCCAGCAGGACCTCGCGCACCAGGATCGGGTCGTTGACGACGACGATCGACCGGCGCGTGTAGCCGAGGTAGCCGATCGGCACCCGGTAGGCGCTGGCTGGCAGCAGACTCAGCAGGTCGTTGTCGCCTCTCGCCAGCGCGCGCATGAGCGCCGCCACGGGTGCAAGAGGTAAAGGATGCGGGGGCTCGTACACGGCAGACCTCGACGCCCGGGCGTGCGCTCGCGGGCAGTGGCGACAGGTTAGCAGCGCTTGCCTCCCGAACCCACCGCTGACGTCGCCATTGAAAAGGGTGTTTGCGACGCCTCACAATCAAGGCAGGTAGCCGGTCCACCAGGAGATGCGACGAGATGCCGCTGCTGTTCCGGGCGTTCGTCGTCCTGCATATCCTGTGCGGATCCGTGGGCCTCGTGTCCTTCTGGTTGCCGGTCGTGTCGCGCAAGGGCGGACGGACCCACCGGAACTGGGGCAACGTCTTCACCGGTGCGATGCTGGCGACGGGCTCCGCGGCGGTCGGGATCAGCCTTTGCACCCTTGTCGATCCGCTGGGCTGCCATCCGCACCTCGCCGGCCGCACCGATCCGCGCCTTGGCACCTTCGACGCGGCACTCATCCGGGGCATCTTCGGCTGGATGATGCTTTACCTCGCGGTGCTCACCGTCAATCTCGCCTGGTACGCCCGCCAGTGCGTGCTGAACCAGCGGCAGCACGCCCGGAACCGCGCGGCCTTCAACCTGTCGCTGCAGGCGGCACTCTTGGTGCTCGCGGTCAACTGCGCCTGGCAGGGGGCCGCGTTGCAGCAGCCGTTGCTCTGCGGCATGAGCCTGATCGGCTTTGCCACCGTCGCGACCAACGTGGCATTCATCGCCGCCCGGGCACCGGGCAGACAGCGCTGGCTTCAGGAACACATCAAGGGCGGAATCGGCGCCGGAATATCGGTCTATACGGCGTTTTTCGCCTTTGGTGCGGTGCGCCTCGTGCCCGCGCTGGCGCTGAATGCGTACCTGTGGGCGATTCCGCTTGCGGTGGGTCTGACGCTGATCGTTTACCACCAGCAGCGGGTTCGCCGGCAGCAGACAGCCAGCCCGGCGACCGGACCATGACGACACGACGCGTCGTCGTCGTCGGTGCGGGTGTCGGGGGGCTGGCGGCGGCGATCGACCTTGCGGTCGCCGGCTTCGACGTGACGGTCATCGAGGCCGCCGGGATGCCCGGTGGCAAGATGCGCACCGTCGATGTGGGCGGCGTTGCCATCGATGCGGGTCCCACGGTCTTTACGATGCGCTGGGTATTCGACGAACTCATCCGCTCGGCCGGCCGCGATCCGGACCATGAGCTGCCCGTCCAGCCGGCCACGGTGCTTGCCCGCCACGCGTGGCGTGACGGCGGCCGACTGGATCTATGTGCCGATGAAGACCAGACGATCGCGGCCATCCGGGACTTCGCGGGTGGCCGCGATGCCGACGGCTACCGCCGGTTCTGTCAGCGCAGCCGTGAGATCCACGACACGCTGCTTCGTCCGTTCATGGCGGCCGAACGGCCGTCCCCGTTCGGGCTCGTGCGCGCGGTCGGCATGCGGCAACTCGGCTCGCTCTGGCGGACCGTGCCTTACCGGCGGCTTGCCACGGCGCTCCGCGGATACTTTGTCGATCCGCGGCTCCGCCAGTTGTTCGGCCGCTACGCGACCTACGTCGGCTCCTCGCCCTACCTCGCGCCGGCGACGCTCATGCTGATCGCGCACGTCGAGAAGACGGGGGTGTGGCGCGTCGATGGTGGCATGCGAAACGTGGCGCGCGCCCTGCATCGGGTCGGCGTGGCGCGTGGCGCGCGGTACCGCTTCGGCACGCCCGTAAGCAGGATCGAGGTCGAGCGCGGAGCGGCGCGTGCCGTGACGCTGGCCACTGGCGAGCGGGTGGCCGCTGATGTCGTCGTGTTCGCGGGTGATTCATCGGCGCTTGGCGCCGGCCTGCTCGGCGAACCGGTACGCGCGGCCTCAAGGCCGGTGGCGCCGCGTAACCGGTCGCTGTCGGCCATTACCTGGTGCCTGCAGGCCCGAACGAGCGGCTTCGCACTCAGCCACCACAACGTGTTCTTCAGTGACGACTACCGGCGGGAATTCAGGGACCTCTTCACGCGCTTCCAGGTACCCGCCGACCCGACGGTGTACGTCTGCGCGCAGGCCCGCGACACGGACGACGACCCGGCACCGGGCGCGGCGGAGCCCCTGCTCGTGCTGGTCAATGCGCCGGCCCGTGGCGACAACAAGGATCTCGACCCCGAACCGGTCTTCAGCCGGGCTCAGGCACTCCTGCACGACTGCGGCCTCGAACTCGAGCCGGTGGCGAGCCTCGCAACCAACCCCGGCGGATTTGCGCGGCTCTTTCCGGGCTCCGGCGGCGCCTTGTACGGCCGCGCCAACCACGGCCCGTGGGCCTCGTTTGCACGGGCCGGCGCCGCGACGCGTATCAGCGGCCTGTACCTTGCCGGTGGTTCGGTCCACCCGGGCGCTGGAGTGCCCATGGCCACCCTGTCCGGCCGGCTGGCGGCACGGCGCGTCCTTCGCGATCTCGGACTGCCGCGACCGGCCGACCCGCACGGGTGAGCGCCGGCCGCCGTCGCTAGCGCGTCACGGCACGCGGCACGATCCCGTCCAGAACCTTGGCCGAGGACACGACGCCCGGAAGTCCCGCGCCCGGATGCGTGCCGGCACCGACGAGGTACAGGCCAGCGAGTTCTTCGCTGCGGTTGTGCGGGCGAAACCAGGCGCTCTGGAAAAGCTGCGGCTCAAGCGAGAACGCCGCGCCCTTTACCGACCGCAGACGCTCGTGAAAATCGGCGGGCGTCAGGACCCGCGAGGTCGTGATGCAGCCGGAAAGTCCCGGCAGCAGAGTCGCCTCCAGGCGGCGCTCGATTGCCGACCGGTAGCTCTCGGCGCGCGCCGGCCAGTCCGTGCCACTGCCGAGGTGCGGAACCGGCGACAGCACGTAAAACGCGTCGCAGCCCGCTGGCGCCAGAGACGGGTCATTGGCCGTGGGCCGGTGCAGGTAAAGACTGAAGTCGTCCGCCAGCACCTTGCGCGTGAAGATGTCATCGAGGAGGCCGGCATAACGAGGCCCAAGCACCATGGTGTGGTGATAGACCGACTCGTAGCGGCGCGATGTGCCGAAATACCAGACGAAAAGACTCATCGAGTACCGCGCCCGCGCGAGCTTCGCGTCCGTCCAGCGACGTCGCGCGACGTTGCGCAGCAGGTGGCCGTAGGTGAACGCGGCATCGGCGTTCGACACCACGATGTCGGCGTCGACGACCTCACCCGATGACAGCCTGACACCGGTCGCCCGACGGTCGCGGGCGAGGATCTCGTCGACATCGCAGGACAGGCGGATCGTCCCCTGCTGGCCTTCGATCAGACCGACCATGCCGCGCACGAGCGCGCCGGTGCCGCCAACGGCGTAGTGCACACCGAACGTGCGCTCGAGGTGGGCGATCAGGCAGTAGTACGCGGTCGTGGTAAACGGATTGCCGCCGATCAGGAGCGGGTGAAAGCTGAAGGCGATCCGCAGCTTGTCGTGGCGGAAGAACTGGCAGACCTTGGCGTACACGGAGCGGTAGCCGCCGAGCCGGATGAGATCG
>CAITAM010000196.1 GCA_903890265.1 uncultured Pseudomonadota bacterium
CCGGCGGCGCGCGCCGCGAGGTCGGGGAGGAGCGCGAGGCCGTGACCGGCCGCGATCAGCACCCCGCCCGCCGGCAGCACGACCTCGTGCGGGCCGAGCAGCTGCTCCTCGAGCCGGCAGAGGGCCGGCAGATCGGGCGCCGCGGGGTCGGCCACCACGGCGCGTCCGGCGTACACGCCGTTCAACCGGGCGTCGAGCACGGCGAGGAGCCCGACCGGGCCCGGCGCGAGGCCCGCCGCGCGGGCCTCAAGCAGCGCCCCGAGCGCGAGCGCCGCGAGGTCCGACACCGGCACGATCGGCCGGTCCCAGGCGAGGCTCAGGCCCTGCGCCACCGAGACGGCGATGCGCACCCCGGTAAACGCCCCGGGGCCGCGTCCCACGGCGACGGCATCGAGCGAGGCACCGTTGAGCCCCGCGGCCGCGAGCAGCTCGTCGACCGCCGGCAGCACGAGGCCGCCATGGCCCCGCCCCGGCCGCGACGCCACCCCGGTCAGCTCGCCGTCCTGCCACAGCGCGACGCTGAAGGCCTCGGTCGCGGTATCGATCGCGAGGATCTTCATGCCGGCGCGCTATCGGCCAGCACCGCCTGCAGGAAGTCCAGGACCTCGACCGCGTCGCGGGTCAGCGGGATGTCCGGCAGGCTGTCGATGAAGGTCCGTCCGTAGCCCTTGCTCGACAGGCGCGGGTCGCAGAGCATGATCACGCCGCGGTCGTCGGTGGCACGGATCAGCCGCCCGACACCCTGCTTGAGGGCGAGCACGGCCTGCGGCAGCTGGCACTCGAGAAAGCCGTTGCGCCCCTCCCGGCGCAGGCCCTCGAGCCGGGCCTTGAGCAGCGGGTCGTCCGGGCTCGCGAACGGCAGCTTGTCGATCACGACCACGGAGAGCGCCCGCCCCGGCACGTCGACGCCCTCCCAGAAACTGCCGGTGCCGAGCAGCACCGCGTTGCCGAGCTCGCGGAAGCGGCGCAGCAGCGCGTCGCGCGGCGCCTCGCCCTGCACGAGGAGCGGCAGGTCGTCGAGACCGAGGCCCCCGCCCTGCAGCACCGCCGCCGCCTCGCTGAGCGCGCGGTGGCTGGTGAAGAGCAGGAAGCTGCGCCCGCCGGCGGCACGCACGATCGGCACGGCGGCCGCGACCACCGCGCGCGTGTAGCCGGGCGAGGCCGGCTCCGGCAGGCCGCGCGGCAGGTAGAGCCGCGCGTTGCGCCGGTAGTCGAAGGGACTGTCAATTTTGAGCGTCGTCGCCTCCGTCGCGCCCACCTTCTCGGCGTAATGGCGAAAGTCCGCGCCGATGGCGAGCGTCGCCGAGGTGTGGATCCAGGCCGCGTCACGCGCCCGGACCTGGGCCGTCAGGCGCTCGGCGATGCTGAACGGCGTGAACTCGAGCGTGTAGCCGCGGCCGGTCTGCTCGATCGCCTTCAGCCCCTCCTCGGCGCCGAGCGCCTCGTACTCGGCGACCTTGAGCGCCAGCTCCCGCGCCCGCCGGCCGACCGCGCGCACACCGGCGGCCTCGAGGCGTTCGTCGTCGAGCTGCTCGCCCAGCGCATCGAGCGCGCTGCCGAGCTCCACCAGCCGGTCGAGCGCGAGATCCGGCAGCTCGGCGAAGGCGACCCGTGCCGGCAGCCCGGCGAGGCTTGCCCCGAGCGCCTCGATGGCCGCCTCGAGCGCGCTCACCCGCTCGCGCGCGCCGGCATCGTGCAGGCCCGCGCGGGTGAGTTCGGTGGCCGCATCGCGACCGACCGCGGCCATCGCCCGTGAACCGAGCGACAGGCCGAAGAACTGCGCCGCCACGTCCGGGAACTGGTGCGCCTCGTCGAGGATCACCGCGTCCGCCCCCGGCAGCAGCTCGCCAAAGCCCTCCTCCTTGAGCGCGAGGTCCGCGAGCAGCAGGTGGTGGTTGACGATGACGAGGTCCGCCGCCTGCGCCTCGCGCCGCGCGGCGACGACGTGGCAGTCGCGAAACTCCGCGCAGCCCTGGCCGAGGCAGTTGTCGCGCGTCGAGGTGACGTTTGCCCAGACGGCGTCCGCCTCGGGTATCGAGGTCAGTTCGCCGATGTCACCGCGCTTCGTGGTCGCCGCCCAGCGTTTGATCGTCGCGAGCGACCGGGCGGACGGGCGCGCAAAACCCGGCAGCTCTGCCGTCCCGGTCGCGAGGTTGAGCCGGTGCCGGCAGAGGTAGTTGGCGCGGCCCTTCAGCAGTGCCACGGTGACCGGCCGGCCGAGCGCACCGGCCAGCGCCGGCAGGTCGCGATGGTACAGCTGGTCCTGCAGCGTGCGGGTCGCGGTCGAGACGATGACCTTGGCGCCGTACAGCAGGGCCGGCACGAGGTAGGCGTAGGTCTTGCCGGTGCCGGTGCCGGCCTCGACCAGCAGTTCCGAGCGCGCCGACAGCGCCACCGCCACCGCCTTCGCCATGGCGAGCTGTTCCGCGCGCGGCGCGTAGCCCGCCAGCGTGCGCGCGAGCGGTCCGTCGGCGCCGAACAGGTCGTCGAGCGGGGTCATGGCAGACGGGGGTTCGCGCGGTGCATCCGTCATTATCAACCACTTTGCCGGGGCGTGACGAGGCGACCGGCGTGCGCGTGACGGCGCGAAAAGGACCGCGGGCTGGCGTCGCGAGTGGTGGACGCCCGACCGATGATCGCCGCGGTCGGGGCAACCCTCGGGCGTCAGATCATCGCGGCCCGCGCCCGCTGAGTCCCGCGGCATTGCGGATGCGTTGGCGCACAAACGCGACGCCGAGCAGCACGGCAAGCCAGGCGAGCGCGCCGGCGACCGACGCGGCGGCCGGGTCGAGCCCGAGGTCAAGCCCGGGACGCACGAGCGCGTCCAGTGCCGAGCCGTCGCCCACCCGGACCACGCCGAGCAGCGCCTCGGCCGCTTCGCTGAGCACGTAGAGGAAGAGCGCCTGCCGGCCGGGCACGGCGAGAAACCGCAGCAGCGGGCGGGCGGCCGTGGCGGCGAGGCCGCCGGCCGCGGCGTGCAGCAGGAAGGCCACGCCGCTCGTGACGAGCACGTACGACGACGACCACAGAGGCTTGTTGAGCGCGACCACCGGGCTCACGAGCAGGCCAGCGGCCACGAGGTTAAGTCCCGCGAGCGCGCGCGGCGCCCGCGACCAGCCGGCCGTCAGCGCACCGAGGAGCACCGTCACGGTCGCGGCGGGCGTCGAGACGAGTCCCTCCGGATCAAAGCGCCGCCCGTCGCTCTCGAGCAGGTGGCGGACACCGAACACGGTGGCATCCACCGCCGCGACCGCGCTCTGCACGTCGCCGTGCGGCGCGAGCGCGGCGAGGGCGAGCGGGTAGGCGACGAGCACGACGGCGCAGGCCGCCCAGGCAACGGCCCGGCCGGCGGCAGCCAAGGCACTCGCGAGCGCGCCGCACAGCGCGATCCGCTGCAGCACCCCGGGCAGGCGCAGGTCGCCGAGCGCGAGGCGCTGCCACTCACCGCTCTCGTCCCAGGCACCGAGGGGCAGCGCGCCGAGCAGCACGCCGAGCAGCGCGAGCCACACGGTGCGACGCAGCAGACGCGCGGTGCGTCCGCGCGGCCCTTGCCGCCCGTTCGACACGGCGCGACCGAGCACCGTCCCGGACACGGTGAGGAAGAGCGGGAACACCGCATCGGCGAGGCCGAGGCCGTCCCAGGGACGGTGCATCAGCCACGCCGGCGCACCGTCCAGTGCGGCGGCGACATTCACCAGCAGCATCAGGACGACCGCGAGGCCGCGCAGCGCGTCGAGCGCGAGGTCCCGCGCGTCCGTGTCCGGCCCGGCTGGCACGTCA
>CAITAM010000197.1 GCA_903890265.1 uncultured Pseudomonadota bacterium
AGGCGCTCGCCGCGCCACGTATCCACCACCAGCTGCTGCCCGCCGACACGCTCTTCGAGGAGCCGTTTGCCCGCCTGCCTGCGGCCGTTCGCGACGAGCTCGCCGCGCGCGGGTACCGCCTCGAGAACCAGGGCTGGGACGGCAACGTCCAGGCCATCGCCATCCGGGACCGGCAGCCGCTGCCGGCGTCCGATCCGCGCGGCATCGGTGCCGCGCGGGTGGTTCGCTAGGCGCCGGGTAGCGCCCGGGCGCGCGCGACCTGCGCGTCGCGAGCCGCCGAGCGCAGCATCGAGATCGCCGCGTACAGCACGACGACGGTCACGAGCCAGCGCAGGTACGTGACGTCGAGCGTCTTGATGACGTAGGCGGCGATCAGTATCCCGGGGAAGCAGCCGATGACGAGGCCGAGGGCCGGCCCCCAGGCAAAGCGCCGGTTGCCGAAGAACCGCAGCGAGGCGACGGGCTGCAGCAGCCCGCAGGAGCCGGTCATGATCGGGAACGCCGCGAGTGGATGCATGCCAAGCAGCGCCAGGAGGATCATGCAGGGCGCGTAGAGGCCGATGCCAATGCTCATCAGCGCGCCGAACACGAAGTTAAGGCCCACCGCGAGCACGAATTTCCAGCCACTGAGTCCCATCGCGAGGCCGCCGCCCGGCAGCCACTTGAGGTTGACGAGCGTGAAGATCACCGTGGCGATGAGCAGTGCAACGCCCATCGCCAGCTGGATGGTGCGCCGGGGCAGGCGGCCGACGACGCCCGCGCCAAGCCACGCCCCGAGTGCGGCACTGGCGATCATTCCGGTCAGCAGCCACGGATCAACGATGACCGCCGTGACGAAGATAAAGGACTCCAGCACGGCGGCCGGGGTCAGCCCCACGTTCAGGGTGCCCGGGATGTCCTCGTCCGCCACCGCCCGGCGCAGCTTGAAGATCGCCGTGGTCGGCGCGAACGACCCGATGCCGAGCGTGTCGCCGAGGGACACGATGAATCCGGTGAAGTAGTCGGCGACGGTCGGCGACGTTCTCGGGCTGAACTCTGCACGGCAGCGCCACCAGCCGACGACGTACGCCTCGCTGATCAGCACCAGCGCGACGAAGAGCAGCCGCTGCCCGTCGTTGTAGCCCGGGTAGCGCAGCACCAGCAGGACCGGCAGCAGGGCGATCGCGCCCAGCGCGGCGGTCTGCCACCGGGGCAGGGGAGAAGCTGTCGTCGTTTGTTCGCTCAAAGCCAGTGCCCGTCCTTCATTCTCAGGTAGGAGATGGTCGCACGCACGCCCAGCTGATTGAACGCGTGCATCGGAATGGGGCTGAGCGGCGTGACCGGGTACACGAAGCCGTCCGGATCGGCCCGCTCGAGCACCAGGTTCGCCACCAGCCGGCCGAGCAGGGACGCCATCGCCACACCGCGGCCGTTGAAGCCGAGCGCGGCGTAGAGCCCGTCACCGAGATCGTGCAGGTGCGGCACGTGATCGGTCGTGACCGCGACCTCGCCCGACCAGCGGAACTCGTAGTCGGGCGT
This sequence comes from uncultured Pseudomonadota bacterium, assembly GCA_903890265.1. Taxonomy (GTDB): domain Bacteria; phylum Pseudomonadota; class Gammaproteobacteria; order Steroidobacterales; family Steroidobacteraceae; genus CAIKMS01. The sequence goes on from CAITAM010000197.1 coordinate 1,519, forward strand.
GCCGAGCTGCGGGTAAATCTCGCGGATCGCCGCGTCGTGATGACGCAGGAGCTCGTGCCCGGTGCGACGACCGAACTGTCCGCGCGCGCCGACCACGAGGCGCCCGGCGGCATCGAGGCGGTAGTAGCGCAGGAGATTGTAGGTGTCCGAGACCGCCTGCCCGCCCGGCAGGATCTGCGCCCGCAGGGACGGTGGCAGCGGCCGCGTGGCCACCTGGTACGACGGCACCGCAACGACCGAGCGTCGCAGCGGGTCGTGCAGGGGCCCGCTGCAGGCGTTGGTCGCGAGAACGACCCGCCGGGCACGCACCGAGCCGTTCGGCGTCCCAAGCAGCCAGCCGGCGCTGCCGTGGGTCAGAGCCCGCACCGGCGTGTCCCGGAACACGCGCGCGCCGAGGCTCACCGCGGCACGGCCGAGCCCGCGCACGTAAGCCAGCGGCTGCACCGTGCCGCCCCGCCCGTCAAACCAGCCGCCGACGTACAGCGACGAGCCCGTCAGTGCAGCTACCTCGTCGCGCTCGAGGACGCGCGTCGGCGCGCCGCGGGCGTGCCACTGGCGGGCGCGCGCTTCGACCAGGCGTCGGGTCGCGTCGTTGTGCGCCGGCTGAATCCACCCGGCACGCACGGCCTGGCAGTCGATGCCAAAGCGCCGGATGAGGTCGAACACGACGTCCGGTCCGCTCGCGACGGTGCGCACCAGCCGCGGCCCGAGGTCGCTGCCGTAACGCGCTTCGATTTGCTCGGGATCGTCCTTGAGCCCGGGGATCACCTGCCCGCCGCTGCGCCCGGACGCCCCGTGGCCGGGCTCCGCGGCGTCGAGCACGACCACCGAGCGGCCGGCATCGGCGAGCGTGATCGCGGCGCACAGCCCGGTGTAGCCGGCACCGACCACGGCGACATCCGCCGCGGCATCCCCGGCGAGCGGAACGAGCGGCGGCGGCGGCGGCGAGGTGGCGGCCCACAGCGACGCGCCCGAGTCATGGTGCGTCGCATCAAACGAGTTGCCCGAGCGTGTCATCCGGCGATTATGCCTGCGCGCCCGCGAACTAGGAGCGATGCGAGCTCCTGTGCGAAGATACGTAGTCGTGTTTTCCCGGTCGCCTGGCGCCGGTAGGCGGCCGCGACTCAGCGTCGGCGGCCTGGACGAGAAAGGTACCCATGATGCGAAATGCTTCCGGCTCATTTGATCTGCAGCGGCCGCTGCGCGCACGTGCCCTCGCGTTGACGGTCGCCTCGGCCGTGTTGGCGGCCGCGGCGTCCGCTGCGGTCCCGCCGCCGCTCCCCGAGGAACACCTCACGGAGGCCAAGCTGCCGGCCCCCACGCCGCACTGGGTGTGGGTGTTCGATGATGCGATCAACAACGAAATCGACATGCGCCTGCACCTGTACGACGCCGACGCGTACCGCACGCTCGGCCAGATCGACATGGGCTACTGGCCGATGGTCGCGCTGTCACCGGACGGCAAGACGGCCGCCGCCGCGACCACGTACTTCAGCCGCGGCAACAAGGGCACGCGCACCGACGTCGTCGAATTTACCGACACCGCGACGCTCGAGACAAAGCGCGAGGTGGCGCTGCCGCCAAAGCGCATCATGTCCGTGCAGACCTTCTTCAGCCTGTCCTTCAGCAGCGACGGGCACCTGCTCTACGTGCCGTACGTGACCCCGGCGGCATCGCTCGGTGTCATTGACGTCCAGAAGAACACCCTGGTCGGCGAAGTCGACACCGCAGGCTGCGTGCTCGCGATCCCGGGCGGCCCGAACCGCGTGTCGGCGATCTGCGAGAACGGCAAGCTGCTGACCGTGACGCTCGATGCCACGGGGCACGAGGTGTCTCGTGCGACCTCGGAGGCGTACTTCGACGTCGACAAGGACCCGGTGTTCGCGCAGGGCATCCCGTCGGCTGGCACGGTCACGTTCGTGTCCTTCGACGGCATGGTGCACGAAGTCGATGCGACCGGCGCGAAGGCCACCTTCAAGGCGCCTTGGTCGGTGACCGAGGGCGCCGAAAAGGGCGTCTGGCGCCCCGGCGGCGTGCAGATCGGCGCGATCCATGCCCAGCTCGGCCGCCTCTACCTGCCGATGCACAAGGGCGGGCAGGAGGCCCACAAGGACGGCGGTACCGAAATCTGGGTCCTGGACATGAAGACCCACAAGCGCATCGCGCGCTGGTCGCTCGGGTCGAAGGACATTCCGCCGATCGTCTCGGTGCAGGTGTCGCAGGATCCGAAGCCGCTGCTTTTTGCGGCGACGAACAGCGACACCGCGCAGTTCATCGTCTACGACGCGCTGACCGGCAAGGTGAAGCACGTCGAGAAGCATCTGGGCCAGACACCGTGGCTCATGTTCAACCCGTAAACGGATTCGCCGCCGGCGCACGCGCCGGCACAGCGTGACAGCGGGTCAGACCCGCGGATTGGGAGCGACGACAACATGCATTGGTTAGACAAGTATTTCGAGGGACGGACCCGTTCGCTGGCGCAGCGCACCTCGCGGCGCAGCCTGCTTGCGAACCTCGGCCGGATCGCCACGGGCGCCGCGCTCTTCCCACTCCTGCCCATCGACCGCTCGCAGCGCGCCGAGGCGGCGGCGCCCGCCCCGGTCACGGACGACCCGACGGCCTGCGAGTACTGGAAGTACTGCGCGATCGACGGCTTCCTGTGCTCCTGTTGCGGCGGCTCGTCCAACTCCTGCCCGCCCGGCACCCAGGCCTCCCCGATCACCTGGATCGGCACCTGCCACAACCCGGCCGACAAGCGCGATTACATCGTTTCCTACAACGACTGCTGCGGCAAGACGAGCTGTGGCAACTGCAACTGCAATCGCAACGAGCGCGAAAAGCCGATGTACCGCCTGTCGCTCAACAATGACGTCAACTGGTGCATGGCGAACACGAACGTCAACTACCACTGCTCGACGTCGGTCGTGCTGGGCGTCGCCGACAAATGAGCGGGTCCGTTCGGGCGGCAGCCGTGACGCTCGCGGCACTCGCGGTGTCCGCCACCGCGCCCGCCGCGGTGACCTACCCGGCGGGCCAGGCCGCGTTCGAGGCCAACTGCGCCGTCTGCCACCAGGCGTCGGGCGCCGGCAACCCGGCGCTCGCGCCGCCCCTGCTCGTGTACCCGGCGAAGTACCTGTCCATTGCCGAGGGTCGCCGGCAGCTCGTGATGACCGTGCTCTACGGCCTGTACGGCGAAATCACCGTGGACGGCAGCCGCTACAACTTCAAGATGCCGGTGTTCTCGCAGCTGGATGATGACGTGCTGGCCGATACGCTGAACTACATCGCGTTCGATCTCGGGCATGCCCCGTCATCGTTGACCCCGCTGTCCGGCGCGGACATCAAGGCCGTGCGTGCCACGCCGTCGTCAGGCGCCGAGGTCCGCGCGCACCGCAGCACCGTGCTCCAGGCCCTGGGGCTTTAAATCTTGCGCGTTGGTGTGCGGCTGGCTGCGCTGATCGCAACCCTCTGCGGCTGCGCCTCGGCTCTCGCCCACGAGCCCGATCCGAAACTGGACTTCCTGATGCATTGCCTCGGTTGTCACGGCGCGGACGGCACCGGCGTGCGCGGCAAGATTCCGTCGCTCAAGGACTCCATGCCCGCGTTCGTGCGCTCGCCCGAAGGTCGCGCATTTCTCCTCAGCGTGCCCGGGGCGTCAAACTCCAGCCTGACCGATGCGGAGCTCGCCGGTGTCATGAACTGGCTGATCGGCCAGTACGCGCCCGACAGTCCGGCGATGGCGGGCAAACCGTTCACGACGGCCGAGGTCAGCGCGGTGCGCCGACCGGCGCAGACGAAGGTGCGCGAGAATCGCGCGCGCTTGCTGGAGAGCCTGCGGGGTACGGGCCCGCTGC
>CAITAM010000198.1 GCA_903890265.1 uncultured Pseudomonadota bacterium
CACCCGCGTGCTGGAAAAGGCCCTCGAGGCGCACCAGCCGCCGCTGGTCCAGGGACGGCGCATCAAGCTGCGCTACGCGCACCAGGGCGGGCGCAACCCGCCGATCATCATCGTGCACGGCAATCAGGTCGAGCACGTCCCGGATGCCTACCAGCGCTACCTGGTCAACACGTTCCGCGAGGCGTTTCGCCTGCAGGGCACGCCGGTCCGGGTCGAATTCCGGGCCGACAAGAATCCGTTCGCCGGACGCAAGAACGAGCTGACACCGCGCCAGGTCGCGAAGCGCAAGCGCCTGATAAAGCACGCCAAGCGCCGCTAGGTCTGGCGCTTTGGGTGTATTCCCTACCCGGCGCTCAGGTCGTCGCGCCCGGTCTATTGGACTACCGTTCCAGTACAGCTTCGGTCAGGCGTGCCGACAGTAGAACTATGAGTGCCCTCCACCCGTGCGCAACGGTCGGCCGGCGCACCCGGCCTTGCGGCAGGGGTGCCCGCCCGTGCGGGCCGCGCGAATGAAAGCGCTCGATTACTCGCTGGCCGCGGCCAAGGCATCCGAACTCGCGCGGGTGCTGGAGGCGGTGTTCAGCCGCTCGCCGATCGGCGTGGCGGTCATCGACGCCGACGGGTACTTCCGCCAGATCAACCCCGCCTACTGCGCACTCTACGGCTACACCGAACAGGAGATGATCGGTCGCTCCTTCACCATGGTGTTTCCGGAGGACCGTCGCGAGCTGACCCTGAAGCGGCACCAGCGGTTTCTGTTCGAGGGCGCGGAACTGCGCGGCGAATTCGACGTGGTCCGCCGCGACGGCAGCCACCTCAGCGTCATCACGGAGTCCGTCCGTCTGCCCGGCGAGGACGGACGGCCGCTCAGGCTCGTCTACGTCGTTGATATCACCGAGCGCCGGCGCGCCGAGGATGCGCTGCGCCAGAGCGAGCAGGTCTATCGCACGCTGTTTGAGACGGTGCCGCAGGGGGTCGTCTACCACGGTCTCGACGGGCGGGTATTGCGGGCCAACCCGGCCGCCCAGCGGATCCTCGGCCGCACGCTCGACGAGCTGCAGGGCAGGGCGCACGGGTCCCGCGGCTGGAACGTCATTCGGCCGGACGGCAGTCCGTTACCGGAGGCGGAGCGCCCGGCGTGGCGGACCCTCAAGACCGGCGAGCCCGTTCGCGGCGAGCAGATGGGTATCGTCGTGCCCGGCCGCGGCGTGACCTGGATCGAGGTGACGACGATTCCGGTGCTGCAGGACGGGCGTCTCTTTGAAGTCTATGCCTGCTTCGAGGACGTTACCGACCGTCTCGCGCTCAGTCGTGAGCTTGCCAAGCGCGCGAGCACCGACTTTCTCACCGGGCTCGCGAACCGGCGCAGCCTGAGCGAGCACCTGCTGTTCCAGTGGGAGCAGACGCGCTGCCACGACGAGCACCGCTGCGCCGTGCTCTCGGTCGACATCGATTTCTTCAAGCACGTCAATGACAGTCACGGCCACGCGGTCGGTGACCAGGTGCTGAAGGCGGTCGCGGCGATCATGACGGGTCAGGTCCGCAGTTCCGACCTCGTCTGCCGCCACGGTGGCGAGGAGTTCATGCTGGTCCTGCCGGACGCCCGGCTCGAGGATGCCGTGGCGCTGGCCGAACGGCTCCGTGCCACGGTCGAGTCGCACACGATCCGTGTCGATGGCACGGAGCTCGCCGTGACCATCAGCATCGGCGTGAGTACCGTGTCGGTGCGCGACACGGCACCGGAGCTCGTGCTCGCGCGGGCCGATGACGCGCTGTACGACGCCAAACGCGCCGGCCGCAACCGGGTCTCAGTCCGGGACGTGGCCCGCGGCTGAGTCGGCCGTGCGTTCGCTGACCACGGCGGTCAGTTCGCCGTGCAGGACGACCACCCGGATCGGCGTACCGGCCGGCGCCATGGCGGGGTCGGTGACGACCGTGCCGGTGGCCGTGCGAACGATCGCGTAGCCGCGCGACAGCGTCGCGAGCGGGCTCACCGCGCCCAGCGCGCGCGCGAGCAGGTCGAGCGCG
>CAITAM010000199.1 GCA_903890265.1 uncultured Pseudomonadota bacterium
CGACGCTCGCGCGCTTCCCCTGGCTCGCCGAGCTCGGTGACAGCCCGCTCGGTGAGACGCTGTCGGTACTCGACGGGATTTCCCGGGCCGCGTTCGAGTACGCCCTGCTGCCGGCCATCCACCCGCTGGCGAGCACCGCGGAGCGGGAACTCCCGGAAGCGGCGCGGGCGACCGTGCCGGCGCGGCGCGCCACCGTGTCGCTCAGGGGCCTGCCGATCCTCGTGCAGGAGCTCTTCCTGCCGGCCCTCGGCCGGGCCATCGGCGTGGCCGCATGACCTGGCTGACGCGCGTGCGCTATTACGTGCTGCGCTCGCTGTCGACGCTCGTCGAGTACGCGCGGCTCGTGCGGCTCGACAAGCCGGTCGGCATCTGGCTGCTGCTCTGGCCGACGCTGTGGGCGCTGTGGATCGCCGGTCGCGGCCGACCGGACGAGCGGGTGCTCGTGGTATTCCTCGCCGGCGTCGTCGTGATGCGCTCGGCGGGCTGCGCGATCAACGACTACGCCGATCGGCGCATCGATCCGAAGGTGGCGCGCACGCGCAACCGGCCGCTCGCGGCCGGCCGGATCAGCGGCACCGAGGCCATCGTGCTCTACGTGCTGCTGTCGCTGATCGCGCTCGGCCTCGTGCTGCAGCTGAATGGGCTGACGCAGCGCTATTCGCTGGCCGGTGCCGCGCTCGCGCTCATCTACCCGTTCCTGAAGCGCATCACGTCGCTGCCGCAGGTCTGGCTCGGCATCGCCTTCAGCTGGTCCATTCCCATGGCCTTCGCGGCGCAGACCGGCGCGGTGCCCCGGGTTGCGTGGCTCCTGTTCATCGCCGGGGCACTGTGGACGGTGGTCTACGATACCGTCTACGCGATGGTCGACCGGGCGGATGACCTGAGGGCCGGCGTGCGCTCGACGGCCACGCTGTTCGGCGAGGCGGATCGGGTGATTCTGGCGATCCTGCAGCTCTTCGTCGTCGCGGCACTGGCGCTCGTCGGCCAGAACCTCGGCTTCGGCCACTGGTACGGCGCGGGACTGCTCGCCGGCAGCGCCTGCTTTCTCTGGCAGCAGTGGCTGATCCGCGAGCGGATTCCCGCGGAGTGCTTCCGGGCGTTCCTCGCCAGCCATTATTTCGGTCTGTATGTATTCGCAGGACTCGCCCTCGACTACCTCTACCGGCATCACTGATGAGCACGGTTCCTCCCGTCCTGCCCCCGCCCCGCCGGCGCCTCGGCCGGGCCTTCGCCCGGGCGGCGGGCCGGTACGACGCGGCGGCGGTGGTCCAGCAACGGGTTGAGGCCGAACTCGATGCGCGCCTGGAGGAGGCGCGGCTCACGCCCGCGGTGGTGCTCGATGTCGGTACGGGCACGGGCCGCGCGCTCCGGCAGCTGAAGAAGCGCTACCGTCGGGCGCTGGTGCTCGGCGTCGACCTGTCGATGGCGATGCTCGCCGAAGCACGACGTAAGCGCGGCTTCCTGTCCACGTTTGAGCTGGCCCGGGCCGATGCCGCCGCGCTGCCGCTGCGCGCCGAATCGGTGGACCTTGGCTGCTCGTCATTCCTGTTGCACTGGCTGGGTGACCCGGCAGCGGCCTTTGCCGAACTCGCGCGCGTGCTGCGCCCGGGTGCCACGCTGCAGTTCGCGACGCTCGGGCCGGACTCGCTGAACGAGCTGCGCGAGGCGCTCGCGGTCACGGGCGAGGCCCTGCCCGCACCACCGGACCTCGAGGCACTGGGCGGGGCACTGATGCGGGCCGGGTTTCGCAATCCCGTTCTTGACGTCGACAGGTACCGGCTGACCTACGCCGGGGTGCCGGAACTTCTGCGCGATCTGCGCGCGAACGGCGGGCTCGCGCTGCGCGCGGGCGGTCGGGGACTCGGCGGTCGCGCTCGGCTGGCGGCCATCGCGGCCGCGTACCCGCGGTTGCCGAGCGAGCCGCGCATCGGCGCGACGATCGAGGTCATCTACGCCCGCGCGGAACGGGACAGCGCCCCCGCAAGGCGGGCAGTCGACCCGTCCGAGGTCGTCGTGTCGCTCGATCGGCTGGGGCGCCGCCGACCCTAGGGCTGGCGCGATAAAGGGCCGAAAGTCGGCTAAAGAATCGTATCTGGCGTCGATTGCCGGGAATCAGGTCAGGCGCAGAACGGCCGGCAACGAGCGGGCGCGAG
>CAITAM010000200.1 GCA_903890265.1 uncultured Pseudomonadota bacterium
ACCGACACGTTCATGCCGATGTAGCCGGCGAGCCCCGACAGGATCGCGCCGATCGCAAAGCCGATGCCCGTGCCCCAGCCGAGCTTCCAGCCGATGAGGACGAACAGAACGACGCCAACCATGCCGATTGTCGAGTACTGGCGGTTGAGATAAGCCTGTGCGCCGGCCTGGATGGCCGCCGCGATCTCCTGCATCCGCGCGTTACCCGCGGGCTGCTTGACGATCCAGGTGTAGGACCAGATGCCGTAAGCAATCGCCACGAGTCCCGCGACGATGGCCAGCAGCAGAGCGTTGTCGCTCGACATGGTTGAGTTCCCCCTTCAAATCATGATGAGACGTCTAGCAAACTAACAGGCCGGCAGGGGCTGCGGCCCGGCGCCTGCGCGGCACCGGGTCGGATAGCATGCCAACCATGCGGTGAGGGCGGGGCCCTCGTGAAAGCGGCGCATCGCGCGGTTCCCGCCGTGCGGTGCGCCGATTCAAACGGTAAATGACGTCTTGAGCCGGCGACGAACCGGCTTGAGCTTGAGCTCAACGTACTCGGGCAGGCCGTCCTTGAACGGCGGCGGGGCTTCGCCCTCGATCAGCGGCTCAAGGTAGCGGCGGGCGGCGGCCGTGATGCCGAAGCCGTCGGCAGTAATGAAGTCGCGCGGCACCATGCGCTCCTGATTGGCGACCGAGGACAGGGCCGCCTCGCCGATTTCCCAGCGATAGGGCTTGGCGCGCTTTCTGACGATGACCGGCAGCACGCCGTTCCTGCCGCGGACGGCCATTTCAACGGCCGCCTTGCCGACCGCGTAGGCCTGCAGCACGTCGGTCTTGGAGGCGATGTGCCGGGCGGCGCGCTGCAGGTAGTCGGCCACGGCCCAATGGTACTTGTAGCCAAGCCCTTCCTTGACGAGGCGCGCCACCTCCGGCGCCGCACCACCGAGCTGCGCATGACCGAAGGCATCCCGCGTCCCGGCCTCGGCGAGGAAGGTGCCATCGGGGTTCTTCACGCCCTCCGAGACCACGACGACGCAGTAGCCGACGGTCTCGACGCAGGCTTTTACCCGGGCGAGGAATCGATCGCGATCAAAGGCGATTTCGGGAAAGAGAATGACGTGCGGCGCCGAGCCCGGCTTCTTGCCGGCGAGACCCCCCGCGGCTGCGATCCAGCCGGCGTGGCGGCCCATGACCTCGAGGATGAATACCTTGGTCGATGTGCGCGCCATGCTCGCGATGTCGAGCGCGGCTTCGCGCGTCGAGATGGCCACGTATTTCGCAACCGAGCCAAATCCCGGGCAGCAGTCCGTGTGCGGCAGGTCGTTGTCCACCGTCTTCGGTACGCCGATGCACGTCAGCGGGTAGCCCAGTTCCTCGCTGAGCGCGGCGACCTTCGCCGCGGTGTCCATCGAGTCGTTGCCGCCGTTGTAGAAGAAGTATCCAATGTCGTGCGCCCGGAAGACCTCGATCAGGCGCTCGTACTTGGCGCGGTCCTGCTCGAGGCTCTTGAGCTTGTAGCGCGCCGAGCCGAACGCACCGGCCGGCGTGTGTTTGAGCGCGCGGATCGCGTCCGCCGATTCCTTGGACGTGTCGATCAGGTCCTCGGTCAGCGCACCGACGATCCCGTGGCGACCGGCATAGACCTTGCCGATGTGGCGCGGGAACTTGCGGGCGGTCTCGATGACGCCGGCGGCCGACGCGTTGATGACGGCGGTGACGCCACCGGACTGGGCGTAGAAGGCGTTGCGAGGCTTTTGCTGCTGCTTCATGGGAATCCCTTGGCCGCTCCGATCCCGAGGATAGCCGGAAACCGCAGCGACCGGTGCGCCTGTCCCGCGCGCTGCACTGCGGTTTGACGGACCCCGGAGCCGCGGGCACCATAAAAGGTTGGGGGGACGCCGCGTCGTGCGCCGAAAGCCCGTGGAAAGCACATAAGGAAGAGTCA
>CAITAM010000201.1 GCA_903890265.1 uncultured Pseudomonadota bacterium
ACGGCCGCGATCGAGGAGGAGCACGCCTTTGCCCTCGAGCTCGCCGGCGCCGAGATCCCGGTGGTGGCGCCGCTCGTGATCGGCGGGCAGACGCTTTTCCAGGCGGGACCGTACCCGTACGCGCTCTATCCGCGGCGTGGCGGGCGCTGGCCGGAGCTTAGTACCGCCGCCGACCGCGAGCTCATGGGCCGCTTCCTCGGCCGGCTGCACCGGCTGGGATCCGTGCGCCCGTTCGAGCACCGCCCGGCGCTCTCCGTCGAGCGCCTCGTGGTCGAGCCCGCGCAGTTCATCCACGGCGGCGACTGGCTGCCGTCCTACGTGCGCGACCGCTACGAGGCGGCGGTCGAGACGATCGCCGAGGCGGCCGACAACGCCTTCGCCGCCATCGCCCCGCGACGCGTGCGGCTGCACGGCGACTGCCACCGCAACAACGTCCTGTGGACCGACAGCGGCCCGCACTTCGTCGATCTGGACGACTGCGTGTCGGGCCCCGCCGTGCAGGACCTGTGGATGCTGCTCGCGGGGTCGGCAGCCGAGATGCGCGCGCAGCTCGTCGATTACCTCACGGGCTACGAGCAGTTCATGGCCTTTGACCGCGCCGAGCTCGGTCTCATCGAGCCGCTGCGCGCGATGCGCATGGTGCACTACACCGGCTGGCTCGCCCGGCGCTGGCACGACCCGGCCTTCCCGCAGGCGTTCCCGTGGTTCGGCACGCCCGTCTACTTCGAAAGCCACGTGCACGACCTCGAGCGCGCCATCGAGGCGATCGAGGCCGCGCCGTTCGCCGCCGCGGACTGACCGTGCCCCGCGGTGCGCGCGGTCGCTGCGACGGCCGGTGGGCCTGTGCTAGGCTTTCTTCATGAGTGCCGACCCAAGACCACACGACGGCGCGAGCGGGGCAGCCTGGCGGCGGCTCGCGGGGCTTGCCGTCGTGCTCCTCCCGCTCACGCTGGTGGCGTGCGGCCGTTCCCCGGCCAATCGCCGGGTCGAGTCGCCGGCCGCGGCCGCCGACCAGGCCACCGAATCGGCACGCCATCTCCTCGAGCACACGACCACCGCCGGTGTCCGGGCCGAGGACAGCCACGCACCGGTCGAGATGCGCATGGCGCTCCCCACCGCGCCCGTGGTCGGCCAGCCGTTCACGTTGGCGCTCACCCTGCTGCCGACCGAGGGCGTGCCGTCACTCAAGATCGAGGCGGTGCCGGTCGACGGACTGACCCCGGGGCCGGTCGGTGCGCCGCTGGCCTACGAGAAGGTCGAGCGCGGCGTCGCGCTGACCGTGCCGTTCACGTATACACCGGCGCGCAACGGCGTGTTCCTCGTCAAGTTCACCGCCACCGAGGCTTCGCCGTCGGGCTCGGACGCCGCGACCTACACTTTCCCGGTGGTGGTCGGACCGCAGATCCTCGCGCCGCCGCCAAGCGCCGCGAAGGGCGCCGACGGCGCCCCCGCGGCCGGTGTCGGCAACGGTGCCGGCGTGCCGGCACCCGTTGCGACGCGTCCACCGACGACCGGACCCGTTCCTCCGAAGCCCGCCAGCTGATTCGCGTTCCTTAGAACGGTTTCGC
>CAITAM010000202.1 GCA_903890265.1 uncultured Pseudomonadota bacterium
AGGATCACGCGGTAGCCCGCGTTGGCGAGCCGGTACGCGAGGTCGTCACCGCCCGCGAGATCGTTCCAGACGTACAGCATGACGTCGGCGGCGACGAGACCGTCGTCCGGCACCAGGACCGCGGGCGGCGCCGGGACCGGCGGGGGACTGGCCGCCGTCGCCGGCGACGCGCGCAGCCCGAACTGCTCCCAGCCGGCGACCCGCAGCCCGTGGCCGCGCGCGATCGCGAGCACGCGCCGTGCAAAGTAGCCTTTGAGGTCCGCCACCGAGCCGAGGCCGAGGTCGGCCACGCGCCGCGCGCAGGCCGGCGAGCCCTCCCAGACCCCGGCCGGCAACTCGTCACCGCCGACGTGCACCGCGCCCGGCGGCACGCCCGCCTCGCGGTAGGCCGCGGCGAGCGAGGCCAGCACCCGGTCGATGAACGCGTACGTCGACTCGAGGGCGGGGTTCAGGGCGTTGTCGTCATGGCCCTGGTCGCTCAGGTACGTCGAGCGATCCGCCGCTTCGCTCAAGACGTACGCGTCGGCGTCGGGGCGGCCCTCGGCGACGAGCCGGCGATGACGGGCGTCCATCGCCTTGATCGCCGCGCGCGCATGCCCCGGCATGTCGAACTCCGGCACGATCGCGATCCCGAGCGCGTCGGCGTAACGGATCAGCGCGACGAACTCGGCGTGCGTGTAATGGCCGCTGCCGTGCGGATCGTCGGGGTCGGGTCCCGACCCGTGCGCGGGCGGCAGGTAGTCGCGGTCCGGGACGGCGGCGTGACCGCGACGGCCGCCGAAGGCGGTGAGCTCCGGCAGGCCGTCGATCGCGAGACGCCAGCCTTCGTCGTCGCTCAGGTGCAGGTGCAGCGCGTTGAGCTTGAGGCGCGCCATCAGATCGAGCGTGCGCCGTACCGTCGCCGGCGTCTCGAAGTTCCGCGCGACGTCGAGCTGCAGGCCGCGGTAGGCAAAGCGCGGCTCGTCGCGAACGCGCAGCGCCGGCAGGCGCCCCGGCCGGCCACTGGCCAGATCACGGGGCAGTGGCAGCACGAACGACAGGGAGGCGAGCCCGCGCAAGACGCCGAGACGGCTCTGGCCGCGCACAGAGATCCCGCGTGCCGGGTCGATGGAAAGCTCGTACCCCTCGGGCGAGGAGAGCCCGGGCACCGTGCCAATCGTGAGCGCGAGTGGCGGGCCGCCGCGCGGCGTGCCGGCCGGGAAGGCGCGATCGAGCAACGCTTCGGCGGCGTGACGCGCGCCGTCGAGGCTCGCTGCCGCGCGCACGGGCGGTCGGCGCGCGAGGAGGACCGTGCCTGCCCGGCGCTCGGCGAGGAGCGGCGTGGGCAGGAACGGCGGCAGGGCGCTCGCCGGCAGGTCCGCTACCTCGGCATTGGCGGCGTAAATCTCCGCGCTGTCCGGCGCGTGCCGCTCAGGCTCCAGCACCGGCAGCTGCTCCGCGCGGGTGCGCGGCGCCGTCTCGCTGACCGCGAGCGGTACGCCGACCTCGGGCGCCGAGGCCAGCACCAGAAACGGCCCTTGCGGTGCGGCCGAATCGCTGATCACGAGGCTCGGGTGACGGATGCTTGCCTCGACCGTCTCGCCCGGCGCAAGCCCGGCGAACCCCGGCTCGGGCACGAGCCGGTAGTACGTGCCGCCAAGGCTCTCGATCGAGAGCCCCGCCGTGACCGGGCCGGGCTGCAGCCCCGCGAGGCAGGTGAAATGGATCGCCCAGCCAGTGCCCGGCAGCGGCTCGTGGCCGAGGTTGGTCAGGCTGAGCACGGCGTCCGTGCGTGCCTCGCGACCCTCGCCGGGGTGGCGCACCGCCGCCCACTTCAGTTGCAGCGGCGCGGGCGGGGTCGCGGCGGCGGTGCGGGGGCCGAGACCCAGCACGAGGCCCAGTATGAAGCTCACGGCGATGACCAGGTCGAGCACCCACGCGCGCCGGGGAGCCGCCGCCCACCGCCTGGACCCGCGGCTCGCGCCGCTCCTCGTGTCGTCCGATGCGCCCGCCATGCCGTTCCCCGGTGCCC
>CAITAM010000203.1 GCA_903890265.1 uncultured Pseudomonadota bacterium
CCGAGCGTGGTGCCGAGTGCCAGCAGCCGGGCGACCGGCAGGTTGAGGCGCCACAGCCGGTTCAGGGCAACGAGCGTGGTGGCGGCATCCGAGCTGCCGCCGCCCAACCCGCCGCCGGCAGGCAGCGCCTTCGCCACGGAGATCGACACGCCGAGCTCGGGCCGGCCGGCCGCCTCGCGCAGCCGCCGTGCGGCCCGGACGACCAGGTCCTCGTCGGGCGCCACGGATGCTTCCCCGGCAGGCCGCTCGATGACCCCGTCGTGGCGCAGCTCGAAGTCAATTTCATCGGCCAGATCAATCAGCTGGAACGCCGTCTGCAGCTCGTGATAGCCGTCGGGCCGGCGTCCGGTGACGTGCAGGCACAAATTGAGCTTGGCCGGCGCCGGCCAGCCGCGCGAGACCGGCCTCACCGCGCTGCTCCGGCGCCGTCCAGCGTCCACCGCTCGATGACGATGCGGATCCGCGTCGGCGCCCGTTCGACGGTCAGTTCGTGCGGCAGGGCGTGACCTCCCGCCGGCGCGGGACCGAACGGCTGCGCACTGACAGTCCAGCCGTACTGGACAAACTGACCGGCCTCCCCGGAATCGACGGCCGAGGCCGGGTCGGGTCGGCCGAGCAGCCAGTAGCGCAGCGTCCGCAGTGGCAAGGCCGCCCCGAGGCGCTCGCTGAGCGCGGCCTCCAGGGTGTCGAACGGCGCAGGAATGGTCTGCGTGTCGTGCCCGTTATCAATCTGGATCGCATCGGCCGTGCACGACACGCGCACCGCACCGATGCCCAGCGGACCGTGCACGTCAATCAGGCTGAGCGTCGGCGTCTCGTGCCACTGGAAGCGGGCGCTGAAGCCGCTGCCGGTGTCACGGACGGCCAGTCGGCCTGCCGCCGTCCACGAGGCCGGCCAGTCGCCAGCAATGACCGAGGCCGCCGTTCCCGGCGCCGCCGGTGGCCCGGTCTGGCAGCCGCTGAGAATCGCCGCCGCCACCAGCAGCGCGGCAAGCCGGCAGCGGGTCATGGCGCGGTGGTGGCGGGTACCGGCGGTGGATCGGCGAGCCCGTGCCGGCGCAGCGTGTCACGCAGCATCGCGCTGTCCTTGTCCTGGGCAAGCCGCGTGCGCCAGGTCTGCTCCGCGCCCGGCCGGTCGCCGATGGCCCAGAGCGCCTCGCCGAGGTGCACCGCGACTTCGGATTCACGGTTCGCCGCGTAGGCACGCGACAACCACTGGACCGCGTCCTTGTCATGACCCTGGCGGTGGAGAACCCAGCCGAGGCTGTCCTGAATCGCCGGGCTGTCCGGCCGATCGGCCAGCGCGTCGCGAATGAGCTGTTCGGCGTACGGCAGCTCGCGATCGCGGTCGGCGAGGGTGTACCCGAGCGAATTGGCGACCTCGGGATCGTGCGGGCGCTGCGCGCGCAGCGCGCGCAGGAGCTGCAGCGCCTCGTCGACCCGGCCGGCCCGGTCAAGCGCGGCCGCCTCGGCCAGCCCGAGCTCGGCACTGTCCGGGTAGACCCTGCGCGCGCGGGACGTGACGACCACGGCATCGGGTGCCCTGCCGCCGGCGGCCAGCACCTCGGCGCGCGCCGCCACCGCCGAGACGCGATCCGGCGTGGCCTGGATGAACTGGTCGTAGACGCGGGCCCCGATCTCGGCCTGGCCTGAGCGGAGCAGCAGGCGGTACAGCGCCGACTGCGCGGGCACGGCACGGGAGCCCGCGGTGATACCGGCGTAGAGCTGCTGCGCCTGCTGCACGTTGCCCCGCCGCTCGGAAATCACGGCGAGTCCGTAGCTCGCGTCCTCGGAGCCGCGGCCGGCCGCGAGGACGTCACGGTAGTCGGCCTCGGCCTCGTCCAGGCGGTCGGCCTCGAGCGCGTTGTTGGCCAGCAGCCCCAGCGCCTCGCTCTTCAATGCCGGCTGACGGGCGAGGTCGTGCAGCACGCCATCCACCTCACCCGCCTGGCCGCACGACGAGGCCAGCCACGCGTAAAGCAGGCGATCCCTGGGCGATCCTTCGGCGGCGAGGCCGGCCGCCTCGCCGACGCCCTGCGCGCAATCGCGCCGCAGCACATGAGCCCGCGCGCGGATCCACAGCGCTTCGCGATCACCGGGCTTGAGCTCAAGCGCACGGTCGCTGCTCGCGAGCGCGGTCGCTGAATTGAGCGCGCGCAGGCTGAGTTCC
>CAITAM010000204.1 GCA_903890265.1 uncultured Pseudomonadota bacterium
GCCACGCCCGTGACCCGGAGAGACCCATGAGCGCGATCCGCCATTCCGTCCCGTTGCTGCTGCTCGTCGTGGCGACCGCGCGTGCCGAGAACGAGGCGGCGGTGGCGCCCGCCATGCCGGCACCGACGATCACGGCCGTGACCGACGCGGCGACCGACCCCGCGGATACGATCCACGGCCGGTACACCACGCGCGCGAGCTGGGAGCCCGCGGGCTACAACAACACCGAGGTCGTCTACCACATCTTCATCACCAGCAGCGACTCGCGGATCCTCAAGTGCACGACGACGCTCAAGGCGTCGTTCATCGAGAACGGCCAGTCGTACCCGGTGGCCGACCGGCAGCTGACAACCGTCTTTCCCGGGCAGGAAGCCCAGGTCGGCAACTGGCTCGGCATGGACCAGCAAGCCGGCGCGAGTTACGCGATCACCTGCCGCGCGATGTGAGCGGGCAACCCGGTCGCTGCATCCGGTGACCGGCCTGTCGGACTTCTCCCGCGGCCGCCCTGTCGCCGCCAGTCCGTCTTCGTTCTGTCAAATAACAGTCATTCGCCGCGCCTACCGTTGAGGTGTCGTGGGGGAGGGCTGCCGCCGCCTGCGGCACACACATAAGCAAGAAACACACTCCAAGGACCGAAAGGGGATCTCGCACATGGATTTTCAGCGTTCAGTTTCTCCCGTGAGCCGCGCCGTCAAGGGCGTCATGGCCGCGCTTGCCTGCGCGGCGGGCTTCACGGCGGCCCTGCCGTCGTTCGCCAGCGACCCGGTGGTGTTCAGCTTCGCCACGGTCGGTGACAGCCGCACGGACCCGGCCGCGCCGGATCCCACGACGCTGCTGCCGAACAACACGGGCACGCTGCTGCCGCAGGATCGCTTCTGGCTGCAGAACACGAAGGCCTTCGCGCGCATCCTGCGCACCGTGTCGTCGCAGAAGCCGAACCTGCTCTTCTTTAACGGCGACATGATCTACGCCTACGGCCGTCCGGTCCTGCCGACCGTGACCGGCACCGGCAGCGCCGGCACGTCGGGCGCCGCGGTCACCGCGACGAGCGTTTTCAGTTCGACCGACCTCAACCCGACCGACTGGCTGGTGGGCGCGACGACCGCCAACACCAACGTGACGATCTCGCCGGACTTCGTCGCCGATTACGCGCAGTACGGCTACTGGCGCGGCATGGTCGCTAACATGTTCGAGACCGGCACGTACGTGATCCCGGTGCCGGGCAACCACGAGACCCAGTGCGCCGCCACCAAGTACCCGTACTCGGCCACGACGCCGAACCCGAACTGCGCGAGCGGCACGCACGCCTACAAGGAAAACGAGAACCTGTGGCGCGCCAACATGGGTGACCTCGTGTCCGACCTCGTCACCAACACCCGCTTCTCGGCGGTGACCGGCGTTGCGGCGTCCAGCGTCGCGGGCCTGTCGTCGGCGAGCCCGGCGCCGGTTGCCGGCGGCAACAACGGCAGCATCACCGGCGACCAGACGGATCTCACGTACTCGTTCGACGTGGCGACCGCCGGTGGCCTGATGCACTTTGCCATCGTCAACACCGACCCGTCGGGCGCGGACGGCACGGCGCCGGCGGCCTGGCTTGCCACCGACTTTGCGGCGGCGAAAAGCCGCGGTGCGGTGAAGTTCTTCGTCTTCGGCCACAAGCCGGCCTGGACCTACCAGTACGGCGGCCACGGCACGGTGGGCGCGGCGGGCCTGGACGCCACGTCGGTGCCGCTGCGCAATGCCTTCTGGTCGGTGATCACGCAGTACAAGGCGACTTACTTCTGCGGCCACGAGCACGTCGTGAACGTGCAGGCGCAGCCCGATCCGCTCGGCGTCACGACGAACTCGTCCTACCAGGTCCTCGTGGGCTCGGGCGGTTCGGCGTTCGACGACAAGCTGAACGGCACCTGCCCGGCCTGCACGGAGCCCGTCACGCCGCCGTCGACCGACCGCTACTACGCCTGGGCCGTCGTGCAGGTGCACGCGAGTGGCACGGTGTCGCTCAACCTGTGGGGTTTCAGCGATACCTTCGGCCCGACGCAGTCGATTGCGTCCTACAACGTGTCGTCGCTGTAAGCGCCTGCCATCAGCGAGGAAATCACGATGAAAGCAATCAAACTTAGTCACCGTTCGGTGCTGACGCTCGCGCTGCTCGCGGCGCCCGCGCTGCCGCTCGCGGCGCACGCCGACGCGCTGCTCGACAGTGGCGTGCCGCCGTCGACCACGGGCCTGCAGCTGGCCCTTGATGGCAACGACTACTTCGCCGCCGAGTTCAACCTCGCGGCGGGGCAGACCATCAACACGGTCAACGCGTACCTGCTGGCGGGGCTCGACGCGCCGGGCGACACGTTCACGATCGCGCTCTACGCCGGCGGCGACCTCACCAGCCGCAACCCGACCCAGCTGTACGCGGCGCAGGCCACCTACACGGCGGACGGCTGGAACGGCCTGACCAACCTCGGCTGGACGCCGGGGGCGGCGGGGCTGTACTGGGTGGCGTTCGAGGTCGGTGCCAGCGACTCGGCGATCGGGCTCTCGGCGCCGACGCCGGCGACCGCCGGCACCGTGCCGGCCGTGGCGTACGCCTTCAACGCGGGCTCCGGTTACCAGACCGCGGGCGCCACGTCGTTTGGCGTGCAGGTCAACCCGGTACCGCTGCCGGCGACGGCCTGGCTCGCGCTGTCGGGCGTGGTCGGTCTGCTCGGCCTCAGCCGCCGCCGGGTGGCCGTCTGACGCGACGCTGAGGGTGCCAGCCGCGCGCGCCCTGGCGCGCGGTGTCTGAACGAAGCCGGTGGCGGGAGCGATCCTGCCGCCGGTTTTTTTATTGGAGCGGTCCGCCGGCTGCGCGGCGTGGGCTTACTGCTCGCCGAGGAACCCGCCGGTCTGGTGCTCCCAGAGCCTTGCGTACAGGCCGTTCTGCGCGAGCAGCGTGGCGTGGTCGCCCGATTCGACGATGCGCCCGCCGTCGAGCACGATGAGGCGGTCCATCGCCGCGATCGTCGACAGGCGGTGAGCGATCGCGACCACCGTCTTGCCCTCCATCAGCCGGTACAGGCTCGACTGGATCGCGGCCTCGGCCTCGCTGTCGAGGGCGCTCGTGGCCTCGTCCAGCAGCAGGATCGGCGCGTCCTTCAGCATCACCCGCGCGATGGCAATGCGCTGGCGCTGGCCGCCCGACAGTTTGACGCCGCGCTCACCGACGTGGGCATCGAGGCCGGTGCGAGCCTTGGCATCGGCGAGCGAGGCGATGAAATCGCCGGCCTCGGCGCGCTCGATGGCCGACAGCAGGTCCGCCTCGGACGCGTCCGGCCGACCGTAGAGCACGTTGTCGCGCACGGAGCGGTGCAGGAGGCTCGTGTCCTGCGTCACCATGCCGATCTGCGCCCGCAGCGAGTCCTGCGTCACGGTCGCGATGTCCTGGCCGTCGATCAGGATCCGGCCCGCCTTCAGGTCGTAGAATCGCAGCAGCAGGTTGACGATGGTGCTCTTGCCGGCGCCCGAGCGGCCGACGAGGCCGATCTTCTCGCCGGCGCGCACGGTGAGGTTCAGGTGCTCGATGACCGGGCGGCGTGCGGTATCGGCGCGGGTCCCGTAGGCAAACGTCACGTCCCGGAACTCGATCTCACCGCGCCTCACCGCGAGCGGCGCGGCATCCGCACGGTCCTCGATCGTGCGCGGTGCCGCGAGCGTGCCGACGCCGTCCTGCACGGTGCCGATCTGCTCGAACAGCGAGGCGAGTTCCCACATGACCCAGTGCGAGATGCCGTTCAGTCGCAGCGCCATGGCGGTGGATGCCGCGACCCCGCCGACGCCGAGCGAGCCGCGCGACCAGAGCGCCAGCGACACGCCGCCCGTGCCGACGATGAGCAGCATGCTGAGCAGGTGGTTGACCGTCTCGAACGTCGTGATCATCCGCATCTGCCGGTTGACCGTGACGATGAAGTCCTGCATCGCGCGTTTTGCGTAGTCGCTCTCGCGGTTGGTGTGCGAGAAGAGCTTGACGGTCGCGATGTTGGTGTAGGCATCCGTGATCCGACCGGTCATCGTCGAGCGCGCATCGGCCTGCGCCTCGCCGACCGCGACGAGGCGTGGCACGAAGTAGGCGACGGCGAGGCCGTAGGCCACGAGCCAGCCGGCGAAGGGCAGCAGCAGCCAGCCGCTGAAGTCGCCGGCCACGATCAGGATGGTGATGAAGTAGATCAGGACGTAGACCAGGATGTCGGCGAGCGTGAACCAGCCGTCGCGTGCCGCCAGCGCCGTCTGCATGACCTTGGTCGCGACCCGACCGGCGAACTCGTCCTGGTAGAAGCTCAACGACTGGCTCAGCATGCGGCGGTGGAAATCCCAGCGCAGGCGCATCGGAAAGGCGCCGGCAAGGACCTGGCGGCGAAACGCGCTCTGCAGGGCGACGACCACGGTGCTGCCGACGAGCACCAGCGCGAGCGCGACGAGCGCCGGGCGGCCGCTCTCCCAGAGCGTCGCCCGCGGCAGGGCGGCCAGCCAGTCGACGAGCCGTCCGAGCGCACTGAAAAGCAGCGCCTCGAAGGCGCCGATCAGCGCGGTGCCGAGCGTCATGAGGCCGATGTAGCGGCGCATGCCCCGCGTGCAGGCCCAGAGGAAGGCACCGAGGCGGGTCGGCAGCGGCGCGGGCTCCGTCTCGGGGTAGGGATTGATCAGGCTTTCAAAGTAACGGTACACGGCGGATTCCTGCGCCAACGCGGCGCGTGTCGGCCGCCAAGGGTAACCGATCAAGGCCCGCCGGCCGCCGGCCTCGACCGGCGTCCCGCCACCGCCCGGGGGGCCGCCGCCAAGCGTGACGTGCGTCACGCCGGCGGGCGCGCGAACGGCAGATGCTTAACCCGTCTGCTCTCGTGGGATGCCGCCGTTGGCCATGGTTTCACGACCGCGCAATCCCGTCCTGTACGCTCCCCGGCGCGGTCGCGGGCTACCCCGTTCGCCGACCCTCTCGTCGGCCCTCTCGTCGGCCCTCTCGTCGGCCCTCTCGTCGGGCCTCGAGTCGACGATCCCCGCATCCGCCCCGTCGTCCGCCCGCCTCGTGGCGCTCACCGCGCTCGGCACCGCCGTCTGGCTGGGCTCGATCGGCGCCGCGGCGGGTGCAGAGCCCGCGCCCTGGCGCCCGGGCAACGACTCGGGCGTGCCGCTGCGCTTTCGGTTGCGCGGCGGCGCGGCCGCCACCGAAGCCCTCGACCGCGAACCGGGGCGTGTCCGGTCCGCGGCCGAGCGGGCCGCCGGCGGCGAGCCGCTCGAGGCGCCGATGTCAAAGCCGCAGGAGGCCGTGGGCCTCGAGCGACGACTGCCGCTCCTGCACCTCTGGCAGGGTGCGACCGGCCGCGTGTCCATCGAGGCCGGGCGGCACGGCGAGGCGAGCCTGCGATTTTCAACGCGCCGCCACCGCGGCAGCGACGCGGAACAGAGCCTCTGGGGCTCGCTGTTCGGCGACCCCTCGCGCCGCTAGCCGTTGGCGCCGCTAGCCGTTGGCGCCGCGAGCGCTTCGCGCCGGCGGGTGTCTGCCGGCGGCGGGCCCGCGGATTGCCGAGTTCGTCGACCTCGACGAGCGGACCGAGCTTGAGCGCCGCCAGCGATGCCCGCACCTTCGCGCCATCGCCGACGATGACGATCTTGCGACCGCCGGGTTCGAGGTGCGCGTTTGCCACGTCCACGACCGTGCGTTCCGTGACCGCGCGGCTGCGGGCCGCGAGCGTCGCGAAATAGTCGTCGGGCAGGTCGTAGAGAAAGAGTTCGGCCGCGGCCATCGCACTCGACTGGCTGCCCTCGAAGAGCCCGGCCAGGGACTCCGCGAACGCGCCGCGCGCGAGGTCGAGTTCCGCCGCGGACGGCGGCACCGTGCGCATGCGCTCGAGTTCCTTCAGCGCTTCGCCGAGCGCGGCCGCGGTCGCGTCGGTTCGGACCTGGCTGCTCAGGTTGAAGAACCCGGTGTCGCGCGAATACTGGAACCACGTCTGCGCGCCGTAGGTGTAGCCGTGCGCCTCGCGCAGGTTGAGGTTGAGGCGCGACGAGAACAGCCCGCCCAGCACGTTGTTGGTGATCTCGAGCGGCACGTAGGCCGGGGTCGCGCGCGGCTCGCCGGGGCCGCCGATCGCGAGCGCACTCTGCGGCAGGCCCGGTCGGTCGACGAGGTAGAGGGCGGGGTGCGGGACATACGCCGGTCTTGGCCCCGGCGGGGGCGGGGGCGCGCCGTGCCAGTCACCGAAGGCCCTCTGCGCCAGCGCGCGCGCGGCGTCGGGCGTGATGTCCCCGGCGAGGACGAGGGCGGCCGATGCCGGTCGGTAATGGGTCTGCCAGTGGTGCACGAGATCCTGTGCGCGGATCCGGGCGTTGGCCGCGCGCGTGCCGTTGTCGGGGTAGCCGTACGGCGAGTCGCTGCCGTAGAGCGCGCGCACGAGCACGTGGCGCGCCACCGCCGACGGGTCGCTGTCGGACTCGCGCAGGGTGCCGTCGCGCAGCGAGCGGCGGTGCTCGACGTCGGCCGGCGCAAAGCGCGGCTCGCGCACGACCTCGGCGAGGAGCGCCGTCGCCGCCGCGGTGGCGTCGCTGAGCACCGTCACCTCGACCGCCGCGCTGTCGCGGCCGGCCACCGCGTGCAGCGCGGTGCCGAGCGCCGCCGCGCGGTCGGCGAGTTCGTCGGCCGAGTGGCGCCGGCTGCCCTCGGTCAGCATCGCCGCGGTGAACGCGGCGAGGCCGGGCAGGGCGACGGGATTGCTGCTGCTGCCCGCGTTCGCGATGACCGCAACCGACACCACCGGCAGCGCGTGCTGTTCCGCCACCAGCACGGACAAGCCGTTCGCAAGCCGAAAGCGCGTCGTGACCGGCAGCTGCGGCAGGCCGGGGGCGGGCGCCCGTGGCGCCGCCGCGCGCCACGCTTCATCCGCCATGCGGCCCTCGACCGCCACCGCCGACTCGTCGTCCGCGCTGCGCGGTACGTCGGCAACGGCCTTGCGACCGGGCACGCCGAACACGACCGCACGCGAGCCGGGGCCGAGGTCCTCGGCCGCGAGTGCCCGCACCTCGTCGGCAGTCACCGCGGCGTAGCGCGCGAGATCGGCCGGCAGGTAGCCCGGGTCGTGCACGGCCTGCTGGTAGGCGTTCAGGCGGTCGGCGACCCCACCGACGGTTTCCAGCGCGACGATGAGGTCGGTCCGCACCGTCGTCTTCGCCCGCGCGAGCTCGGCATCGGTCGGCCCGTCGCGGCGAAAGCGCTCGAGTTCGGTGTCGATCGCCGCGAGCAGCCGCTCGGGCGTCACCCCTCGCCGGGCCGTGGCCTTGATCACGAACAGCGAGCCGAGCGCGAGGCTCTCGTTGTCGACGCTCACGTCCTGCGCGAGCGCGAGCTGGCGCACGAGCGCCTTGTACAGGCGGCCGCTGTGCCCGCCGCCGAGCACCTGCGCGGCAAGATCGGCCGCCGCGTCGCCCGGCCGGTACGCGGCGGGTGTGTGCCAGGCGACGTACACGCGACTGAGCGGTACCTCGTCCGTTACCGTCGCGCGCCGTTCGCCCGCGAGGTGCGCCGCCGGCACGACCGGTGGCGTGAGCGCGGGGCCGGGCGGAATGGAGCCGAAGTACTTCTCGACGAGGGCGCGCGCGGCGGCGGGGTCGATATCGCCGGCGATGCTCAGGCTCGCGTTGCTCGGGGTGTAGTAGGTCCGGGCGAATTCCCGCACGTCGGCGAGGCGCGCGGCCTCGATGTCGGCGTGCGAGCCGATCACCTTGGGGCGGTACGGGTGGCCCGGCGGGAACAGCTGGCGGAAGAGTTCCTCCTCGACCAGCCCGTAGGGTTCGCCTTCGGTGGTCTCGCGCCGCTCGTTGCGCACGACGTCGCGCTGGTTGGCGAGTTTCGTGGCATCGAGGGTGTCCAGCAGGTAGCCCATGCGGTCGCTCTCGAGCCAGAGCGCCAGCTCGAGCTGATTGGCCGGTACCGTCTCGAAAAAGTTGGTGCGGTCGAAGTCGGTGGTGGCGTTGACATCGGTCGCGCCGGCCTGCTCGAGGTAGCGCTGGTGCGCGTTCGCCGGGACGTGCTTCGATCCCTCGAACATCATGTGCTCAAACAGGTGCGCAAAGCCGGTGCGCCCGGCCGCTTCCTGGGCCGGGCCGACGTGGTACCAGAGATTGAGCGCGACCAGCGGCAGGCGATGGTCCTCGTGCAGGATGACGTTGAGCCCGTTACCGAGCGTAAAACTCGTGACCGTGAGGTCGACACGGGCGGACGGATCCCGCGCGCCGCTCACCGGCGCGGACGACGACGACGACGACGACGGTGGCGGCGATGACGGCGCGACAGCGGCCGGGCTCGCGGCAGCGGGCGCGAGCACGAGGCAGGCGAGCAGGGCGGCAAGACGGCACGGCATGGGGGACTCCGGAGTTCGGCAGGGCGGCGCGGCGCTTAGACGGTTCGGCTGGGCGCTCGCGGCGGATTCGTGTCGGGGGCTTGCGGTCAGTGCAGCACGACCCACAGCCCGTACAGGCAGCACAGGGCGGTGAGCACGGCGACCGCCACCGTCAGCGGCAGCGTGGGCACGCCAGGAGTCTCGCCGCGGCGGAGCGCGCGCGCCGTTCGCCAGTGATCGGCGGCCGCGACGACGAGGGCGCCGAGGCCGAGCAGCAGCAGGCTGACGCCGAGGCCGATCGCGAAGCGGTGCAGCTCCTCGCTCTCGGGCGTCGGTCGTGCCTGCACGACGGAGCGGAAAAAACCAATCATGCCGAGACCGAAGCTGGCGAAGGTGAGCGCGGTACGAATCCACGCGAGCGTCGTGCGGTCGAGCGCGAGCGACGTGCGCAGTCGGGCGAATTCGACGCGCGGGTCCGCACGGCCCTCGGCGCCGCGGCCGGACTCGGGTGCGGGACTCATGAGGAAGTCACGTCGGGAGTCACCGGGGGATTCATCGCGGCATGCACCTCGGCATTCACGGCGAGGCACGGGGGCGTGGTCGCGGAGCGGCACTCTTGCCCGCGTGGCACCGCGAAGTCAACGACGGCGGCCGGCGGGCC
>CAITAM010000205.1 GCA_903890265.1 uncultured Pseudomonadota bacterium
AGGAAGTCGAGCGTCTGCGCGCTCTCGCTCGGGCTGAGTTCGTTGATGTGGGTCGTGAACCCCTCGTTGACGAACAGGCCCTTGCGGCCACTGACGGGGTGCGTGCGCACGACCGGGTGCGTGACCGGCGGGTGCTTCGCGACCGCGCGGTCGTAGCGTTCCTTGAAGGCGGGATCCGACTGCCAGCGCTCGGCCGGGAAGGATTTCGCCACCGAGTGCTGCGCGGTCAGTCCGTCCAGAAAGCGCTGCATGCCGGGCGACAGCGCATCGTACGCCGCGGAGGTGCTGGCCCAGAGGGTGTCGCCACCGACCGGCGGAATGCGCTTCGCCGCGAGCAACCCGGCGAGCGGCGGGGTCTCGCTGAAGGTCACGTCGGTATGCCAGTTGTCGTTGTCCGGCAGGAATCCCTCGTGGTTGTCGATCAGCATGATCTCCGGCAGCTCGGGCAGCACCGGGTAGATCGGGTGGATGTGCAGCGCGCCATAGCGCGCCGCAAACCGGCACTGTGCCTCGGGCGTGATGGGCTGGTCACGAAAGAACAGCACCTGGTGTTCAACGAGGAGCTCGCCGAGGCGGGCCACGTCCTCCTCGCTCACCCCGTCGTTGAGGTTGACGCCGCTGATCACGGCGCCGAGCGCGCGGCTCAGCCGTTCGACTTCGATTCCCATTACCGTCCCCTTCGCTCACCCGGCCCGCCGGTGCGGGGCCTGCGGCCACGGCACCGGCCGCCCCCTGGCGCCCGCCTGTCTGACTGACAACGACCCGGGCATCGGTCCTCCGGGCCGGGCCCACCGGACCCGTGTCAGCCCCCGATTGTAGGGGGCGGCGTACACCCGCCCGGTGCCGGTTGGGCATGGCGCCAGTACCGGCGGCTATGGCTCGTCAGGCCCGCGCGGTGCGCGAGCGGCGGTAGAAGTAGGCCGCCGCGGCCAGCACGAGCAGGCTGCCGACGAGGCTCGTGACGTACGTGCTGATCACGTACACCTGTACCCAGCGCATCGACGGCAGGCCGAAATTCCGCCAGACGAGCAGCGCGCAGCTGCCGGCGTAGCCCGAGGCATCGGCAAGATAGATGAGAAAGCCGGCCGTGCCGACGCGGCCGCTGACGGCAATCAGCCGGTCGAAGAGCATCGCGTTGAACGGCGTGTACGCCATGTAGAGGCCCGCCCCCGAGAGAATCATCCAGGTCACCGGACCGACGAGCCCGGACTGGAAGGCGAGCGTCGAGCCGCCGAGCAGGACGAGGCCGGCCAGGATCACGGCGTGGATGACGAGCAGCGCGCGGGCGTTGTCCTTGACCGCGATGATGAGCCCGAGCACGAGCAGCGCCAGCACCGCCACCGGCACCTCGCTCGCCGTGAAGATGGCCGCGCCGTTGCCGTAGCCGAGGTTGGCCCAGAGCTCCGCCGCGAAGTTGTCGCGAAAATCCCTGAGTGCCGTCGCCATGACGTAGGTCAGCACGAGGAGCGCGATACCCGGACCGTAGTCCGCGAGGAACCGGCCCCGCGCCGTGCTGTCCATCGGCGCGCGGCGCACGCGCGCGGCTTCGTCCGCCGCGTCCGGCGGCGGCAGCGCCGAGAGCACCCAGACCGAGAGAAAGGCGACCGGCAGAAAGACCGCGCCGGCCGCCGCGGGCATCCAGAACGGGCTGATGTGCGCGTGATCCATCAGGAGCTTGCCGACCGTCTTCACGGCACCGGAGGAGACGATGAAGCTCGCACAGACGACGGCGCCGAGGACCTCGGAGGTCCGCCGGCCCTCCATGTAGCCAAAGACGATGCCCCAGATCATGCCGAGCGGCAGGCCGTTCAGGAACATGGCGAACACGTTCCACGGCGCGGGCACGACGGCAAAGAGGAGCAGGGCGAGCCACGCGCTCAGGATCAGCCCGATGAAGGCCCGGGCACGGCGCGCGGGGTCAAGCTCGGAGATCACCTTGACGCCGATCAGCTTGGACAGCGCATAGCCCGCGACCTGCGCCAGCACGAGCGCGATCTTGTAGTCGAGCGCAAACGACCAGCCGGCCACGTCGGTGAACGTCGCCGCCGAGAACGGCTTGCGAAAGGCGTACATGGCGAAGTACGCGGAAAATCCGGCGAGGCCGGCCACCACGGTCAGGAGCAGCGGTCCGGCGCGGTCGAGCCTTCGGCGCAGGGCATTACTCACGGGGGCTACCTCGGGATGGGCCGGGAGGTCGGGTGGGTTACGACCGCGTGCGAGTGTATGCCGGTTCGCGAACGCGACGCACGCCGTCGTGCCGGCCATGCGCGTCCCCCGGCCGACTCCAGTAAACTTCGCGGACGCCGCCTGCCCCACCGAGGAGACTCCCGTGCCGCTCACCGACCGCTTCGATCTCGTGATCTTCGACTGGGCGGGCACCATGGTGGACTTCGGCTGCCGGGCCCCGGTGCTCGCACTGCAGGACGCCTTCGCCCGGCGCGGCGTGCCGATCAGCGAGGCCGAGGCCCGCGCCGACATGGGCACCGCCAAGGCGGACCACGTGCGCGCCCTGCTCGGCCTGCCCCGCATCGCCGCGGCCTGGACGGCGGCACGCGGCGCACCGCCCGCGCAGTCGGACATCGACGCGCTCGTGACCGACCTCGGACCGCTGATGCGCGACCAGGCGACCCGCGTCGCGACCCTGATCGACGGCGCCCGCGCCACGTTCGACAGCCTGCGGGCGGCGGGCGTGCGCGTTGCGTCGTCGACCGGCTACACGCGCGACATGATGGAGCCGGTGCTGGCCGCGGCCGACGCGCAGGGCTACCGGCCGGAGCACGTCATCTGCTCCGGCGAGACGCCGCGCGGCCGGCCCACGCCGCTCATGATCTACAAGGCGTGCGCCGAGCTCGGCGTCTGGCCGCTGTCCCGGGTGGTGAAGGTCGACGACGCCGAGGCGGGCGTGGCCGAAGGCCGCGCGGCCGGCTGCTACACCGTGGGGCTGGCGGCGTCCGGCAACGGCATGGGCCTCTCGGCCGACGAGTACCTCGCGCTGCCGGCGGCGGAGCGGGAGACCCGCCTTGGCGCGTCCCGGGCAAGGCTCCTGGCGGCCGGCGCGGACGCGGTGATCGACACGGTGGCGGACCTCGTGCCGCTGCTCGCGCGGGTCGCGGCGGGGGCGCCGGCCTAAGCCCCGGGCTTGCGCGCCTGGCGCTCGATGAGGGCGAGGTAGTCTTGGAACGGTGCCGTCACCAGGCCCGGGACCTTGGCGCGATCATCCCAGAGCCTGAGCTGCAGTGCCGCGCGGGACCCGGGTTCGGCGCGGAACGCCTCGGCCTCGGCCACGGACATCGGCCCACCCTGCAGTTCGAGCGTCTGCCGCGACGCGAGGCTGAGCGAGTCGAGGTAGCGGTCGGTCGTCGCGCAGAGGTAGCGCTTGGCGGCGACGTGCAGCCGGACGGGATCCGCCAC
>CAITAM010000206.1 GCA_903890265.1 uncultured Pseudomonadota bacterium
ACTGCCGCTGATAGTATTTTCTATCAAAATGCCTCCCAGCTTCTTATCGTGGTAATAAATGTCGTTGGGCCATTTAATTTTCACCTCATCGTTCAGCACAAATTCACAAAAATCCTTAACGGCCAGTGCAATAGCCATGTTTAAAAAAAACTGCTTATCGGCATCCAGCTGGTCGGGCGGCAGAACCACGACCACGTGGTCCTGCAGGTGGCGGCGGCCCTCGAACGCGAGACGGGCTGGATCCATCGCCATCCCCCGTGCTGGCTGGGCCATCGCTGACCGAGTCTCCGTTACCGGATCTGGGTCGGTTGTTACAGTCGGGCTCCGGTCCAAGTACCCTACAACCAGAGGCCAATGCCGGTGGACGCTCTCCGAGGGGCAGACGAAGATGCTGGACGGTGCCAACCAGTCATTCCTTGGTTTCATGCGCGACACCTCGGTGAATCAACTCCCTCGCCCTATCCCCGACCCTTTGCGCCGCGGCTTTGAAGCCAACCCCACAGCCACCCAGCCCGCCGCGCCCGTCCGGCTTGCTCGCGATATACCGCCGGTGATCCTCGGCGCTGGATGGTCTTACGGCGCGTCGATCGGGCGGTTATCCCGTCGTGGCCGGTCCACCGGTAGCCTTTCGGGAAACACCGTTGGCAGGTCACCGGTAGACCAACGGTGCCTCGCAGCGGCTAAAATCGATCATGCAGCCCTGACTTTGATCAGGTGGTGAGGAGCACGATGGATCCAATTGAACCTGAGCCGCACACACCTCATTCGCGCACGGGAATTCGTTGGCTCGACGCGTCCCTTGCGCTCAGCGCGTTTGCGATATCGCTCATCTCGCTTATCGTGGCGATTCACCATGGACGCACGATGCAGGACATGGCCGAGGCCAACGCACGCATGGTGGCGGCGAGCTCGTGGCCCTTCCTCCAATACGGGACTGGCAATCTCAACGAGCAGGGTTTACCGGAAATCTCGCTCAGCCTATCCAACGAGGGTGTTGGACCCGCGCGGATAGAAAGATTAGAACTTCGTTATCACGACAAGCCTATGCCCTCGACGAGCGAGCTGCTGGCCGCGTGTTGCTTCCAGCAGGAAGGCGACGCAGAGTCGGTACTCGGCAGAAACAACGCAGATTTGGCATCCGGCATCGTCACCTCGCCGGCGAACGGTAAGATCCTAGGCGCTCGTCAGGAACTTACCCTACTCAGGCTGCGACGCACGAGCGCAAACATGGCCGTGTGGGACCGCCTAAATAAGGAGCGCTTTCAGATCCAGCCGCGGGTCTGCTTCTGCTCGGTGTTCGACGAATGCTGGATCACCGAGCGCAAGTATGCAAAGCCCACCCGCGTCGCGGAATGCCCTGCGGATTGGGTGCCTTATGGCGAATGATTCATTGGAAAAATCAAGCCGAGCGCCGACACCGGTGTAGCCGCTAGGTACAGATATCGCTGCACGCTTCGGCGCCGACTTTACTACCGAAGCCGCCGGTAGACTGCCGGTAGGCCTCAACTTCGAAATCATCTGGCGTTTTTCTGCAGAAATACGTGGAATCTTCGGGCAGGCCGATGCTAACCACGCGACTTCCCGTTGGAACCCGCGGCGTAGCGAAGACTACGCCTTCTCGCCCACTTGTGACTCCGCGAGTTTGAAGGGAACTCCACACCCTCCTATCCCGCAGTACCCATTCGGATTCTTCGCGAGGTACTGCTGGTGATAGTCGGCGCTGAAGTCGGACTTTCTCGTGTATTCAAGCAGTTATCGAATTGACGACTTCCGGACGGTCGACTTCCGGTAGACGATTGCGCCGAAGCAACGGTAGACCTATCCGTGAGGAGCGATCTTGTCGTTTAACGTTCAACGTTATAGACTTCTGCCATGATCAAGGGCTTCCGTTGCGCAAACACGAGAATCCTTTTCGAGACAGGCAAATGCAAACAATTCGCGGCGATTACTGGGGTTGCCACGCGGAAGCTGGCGCAGTTGGACGCCGCTGAGACTCTGGAATTCCTGCGTTCTCCGCCGGGTAACCGGCTGGAGGCGCTGAGAGGCGATCGGAAGGGCCAATACAGCATTCGGGTCAACGACCAATACCGCGTCTGCTTCCGCTGGACGAATGAGGGACCGACTGACGTCGAAATCGTGGACTATCACTGAGGGTTGCGAAGATGTTTAAGAATGGCATGCGACCAGTTCACCCGGGCGAGGTGCTCCGGGAGGACTTTCTCAAGCCGCTGGGATTGAGTGCCAATGCATTGGCGAAGGCCCTCAACGTGCCCACACCAAGGATTAACGATGTCGTCCGAGAGCGGCGCGGAGTTTCCGCTGACACGGCCATGCGTCTGGCGCGCTATTTCGGAGGTGATGCCCGTTCCTGGCTGAACCTTCAGACGGCCTATGACCTGCGGGTTGCGGAACTGAGCAGCGGCAAACGGATTGCGCGAGAGGTCTCGCCGTCCGCAGCGTAGCTGTCCACGCTTAATGGACCGGGACGGCTTTCAGGCGCTCAAGTCTCCCAAGCCGAGTCTCGCCGCAAGTTCCGCAACGTACTTTTTGTGCCCGAGATTAATTGTCGCCTGCCTGACTTGTTCCACCAGTAACTCTCGCGACCGGTCATGTTCGCCTCGCGTTGCCAGGATGATCGCCGAGACAATCCTCGGGGGGCGGCTCGCGCCCATATTCTCCGCCCGACCGGCCCACTCCTGCAGAATCCCGTCGCGGGTCGCAAAGCGATCAAGGAACGGGAACGCGGTATCCTCAATGCGATGCCGTACATCTGAGATAACGTCGTCACCGGATCTGGCATGCCACCAAATCTCCTTTCCTTCACCAATTAGCTCGCCAAGTCGGGCACGCACACAGCAGTCGTATTCCTGAATCCAGGCCTTCGACGGACTCCCGGAGTAATGCGCGACCTCCGGAACATAGACACCCAGGTTGACGGCAAACATGCCATGCATATTCTCTCGAAGGCCTGGAATGTAGGTGGTCCCCGGAGGATCTGAAGCCCCCATTTGAATGCTGATTACTTGGGTCAGCCCGTCCGTCGTCTGGCGATTGAATGCTCTGCCGCGGACTCTAAAGCCGGCTTGCGTCAGAAGCGGCTTGAGTGCGGTCTGAATCCTGTCGAGCGCTTGGGCAAATTCCGATTTCGGCATGGCACTAGTGATTCTACCGGCCTTGACTCAACCCACCGGAATTCCAAGTTTTACCTTGTACTCTGATGTGGCAGGCACTGAAGTGTTCGGCACTACCGGCACGTAGGGACGCAGCCGCTCGCTCTTGGCCGACCGCTTTCCTAAGCCCAAATCGCCGGTAGAGTTCCGATAGACGTCAGCGCCGAACACAGCGTGCATTACTCCGCAGAGACTCGCGGCGTCTTGCCGCAGGACACCGCTAACCAGCTCACTTCCTGACTGAACCCTCGGTGTAGCTTCGGCTACGCCTTCTCCCCCACCGGTAACTCCGCGAGTTTAAAGGGAACTCCACACCCTCCAATCCCGCAGTACCCGTTCGGATTCTTCGCCAGGTACTGCTGGTGATAGTCGGCGCGGAAGGTGGAAATCCCCTGGAAACTAAATCGTTGCCTCAGCACTGGGACTCGACCGGTCGACTTTCGGTAGACCTTGCAATCGCTTCACCGGTAGACCAAATCTAAGTCCGGCCGGAGCAATACCCGCGGTTCACCCGCCGTTCGCAGTAGCGAGCGTCAGCACAGCCTCGACGGGCGCAGCGAATTCTTGCTTCACTCTTCGCACCATCGGCGCTTCCTGCAGCCACTCAACCGCAGCCGGACCAACCCAAAGTGCATTGTCAGCTTTGCTTGGAATGGCTGACTGAGCGCCGGCCGCTGAACCCTGGTCAAGGCTGGGGTTCTGCCAGCGCAGGATTCCGTTTCGGTATCGCTTCTTCACGAAGCTCCGAAGGCTGCGGTAACGCTTCTCGACCGATCGCGCAACAGCCGCGGCTTCCGAACTCGTGTTGATCGCCAGTCGCCCCTCAGCCAGCATAGACGCGTTGCTGCGCGACCGAAGAAACTGAATCGTTGCTTCCTCAGACCGACAGTACCAGTCGTTGCACTTTGGAATGAACTCACTGTCAAGTCGTGCCAGATCCTTCGTTGACCAAATGATGCAGTACGAGCCGATTGGATCAAGACTTCGATGAGTTTCCGGTTCGCTGGACTTCCAGCGTGGTCCGCTGATCAAGACTACGGCGCAGTCACGCAGCACTTCGCTGATAAAATCCGCTTCGTCAGTGTGGTGCATAACAAATCGCAGCTGACTGCGCATCGGGTCCATCCAATTCGCCCGGCGGCGACCGTCGTTAATGTCTCCCTCGAGATAGTCTATCAATGGTGGTCGATCGGATGCGTATCGAACTGAATGGGCGCCCCTTTGAAGTCTTGGGCAAATTCTGCAGACCTAACCTGCCCTGTTCACGCTACCGTCGACCTGCGGCTGCGCTTCGTTGGAGCGCGTTTGATCGCGTCACCCTTGCGCGGTTTCTCACCACCGCCCCGGCTCCGGTCACGAATCAATTGCGCTCCGGCCTTCGGATCGGCAGCCGCGATACGATCGGCGAACCATTTGGCAGTTCGCATCTGCGCTAGCTTTTCCGCGATCGCGACGTTGATCAATTGATTCACCGCGACCCCCTCCAGGTCCGACATGGACCTCAGCTCTTCCAGCAACGAAGGTTGCAGCCTCAACGCAAAGTTGCTTGCCCGCATATTCATTACCCCAATCGTTGCAGTGCGGTCGCCGGCGTCACGACCTCAATTTGGAAAGTTCTGGACGCCTCGCGGAAATCGTCTTGATTAAAGGTCACCAACATATCGGCCCGCCCGTTCATCGCCAAGTCGAGAACGTGTTCGTCCTCTGCATCTGCCAACACCGGTCGCCAAAGGAAATGAATAGGCACCGGCTCCGCCACTACAGAAAGTGCCGCGAGGACGTCCCTAACATCCGCAGCCGTTAGCCGCATGGCAGTCAGCTGCAAGGGCCGAGTCAGTACTGCTTCGTATTCCAGCCATATTGCGGTGGAGGCCAGCAGTACGAAGCGCTCGTCGAGTGCCGCTATGAGCAATTCGCGTGACGCCCCGCGTTCGCTGCGAAATGCGGCCACCAACACGTCCGTGTCCAGCACCAAGCGCATGCTGAATCATATGATATTGCAGGCACTATTGCAACGTGGAAGGTGAGAGTGGGGTTTCGCCGCGGACTTTGCTGTGACCAGATCACCGGTAGACTGACCTGCCGGCATTCTTCGGCCCATCCATTGCTAGGGATTGGCCCTGCACCCCCCTGTGCTTCGCCACGGACTATCCTGAACCGCGGTCGACGGTAGACTTCCGGTAGACTTCAGCGTCGAAACCAGCCCGTATGTTTCCGCAGAACCATTCAGGGTCTCGATCGGGAACGTCTCTAACCGCGCGACTTCCTGCCGGACCCCTCGGTGTAGCTCCGGCTACGCCTTCTCCCCCACCCGTAACTCTGCGAGTTTGAAGGGAACTCCACAGCCTCCAATTCCGCAGTACCCGTTCGGATTCGTCGCAAGATACTGCTGGTGATCGCCAACGCTGACCCGGGACTTTTTCCTGAAATCGTGGCGTTAGGTAAGCGCCTACCCTGCGGCGGCCGACACCCGGTCGACCGGGCGATTAGTCCTAACCTTGACCGATGAAAGCCCGCCGTCGCGGGGAATCTCTCGATCAGCAGGCGCACCGAAGCACATTCAGGCGCTCGAACGGATTCGCCGACCGGATAGTGGAA
>CAITAM010000207.1 GCA_903890265.1 uncultured Pseudomonadota bacterium
CGGCGCCAGAAGCCGATTGGCGAAGCCGCCATCCGGCTGCAGAAACTGCGCGAGTGCTGCCTCTGCGGTGCGCTCGGCGACCTCGCGGAAGGCGGCATCGCCGGTGGCGATGGCGGTCTCGGCGTAGAGCCGGCCGAGGATCGCCTGGTCTGCGAGCCACTTTTCAAACACGGGCACGAGCCAGGCGCGGTCGGTGGTGGCCGTGAAGAAGCCGCCCTCCAGATGGTCCTGCAGGCCGCCATCGGCCATGCGCGTGAGCGTCAGCGCGGCCATGTAGAGTGCCTGCAGGTCCGGCTGCGGGTCATCCGCGGTGTCGGCCCACGTCGTGAGCAAGAGCTCGACGAGCGCGGGGGCGGGCACCTTCGGCGCCGTGCCGAAGCCGCCCCACGTCGAATCAAATTCGGCCTCTGCCGCGAGGCGCGCGAGCTGCCGGGGTGCCGTAGCCCCCGCCGGGCTCGGCACCGCCCTGCCGAGGGACTGCAGGGCCTCGACGAGCCGTGCGCCCTGGGCGGCCACGCTGGCCGGTTCCTCGGCAAAGAAACGCAGGAAGCCCGACAGGACGGTGTGAAACGGCGGCAGCCCCGCGCCGCCGTCGCGCGGGAAATAGCCGCCGACGAACACCGGGACGGCGTCCTGCGGCGTCAGAAACGCGGTCAGCGGCCGCCCGCCGCCGTGCCCGTTCAGCAGGGCGTGGCTCAGCCGGAACAGCCGGTCAAGGTCGGCGCGCGCGTCACCGTCGATCAGGACCGGCACGAAGTGCTCGTTCAGTAAGCGGGCGATCTCGGGATCGGCGAAGCACTCCCGGGCCATCTGCGCGCCCACAGCGCAATGCGGGTCGGCCACCACCACGAAGAGGGGCCGGTTCCGCGCCCTGGCCGCGGCGAGCGCGTCCTCGCCCCAGGGCCACCAGCCAACCGGCTGCGCCGCCCATTCCCTCAGCAGGGGACTGTCGGCCACGGCGAGGCGGTTGCCGCCGGTGTCTGGCGGCGGAGGGTTCGTGGCAGCGGGCATCGACTTGTGGCTGCCAGGCGTCTGGCGGGCGCGTACTCGGCTAGAATGACGGATGGACTATAGCAAGATCGATGGCCGTGGCCGGCCGGGGACGCGCGCATGACCCGCCGCGATGCCGACATCAGCAGCGACGCCGAGCAAGGCGACAGCGACGAGGTCCTGCCGGGCGCGGACCTCGCGCCGCTCAAGCTCAAGCGCGACGAGGAGCGGCGGCTCTCGGCGGGGCACCTCTGGGTATATTCCAACGAAATCGACACCGCGGCGACGCCTCTCGGGGGCTTCGGCGCAGGGCAGCCCGTTGCCATTCGCTCGGCGAAAGACAAGTTCATGGGCTACGGTTACGTCAACCCCCACTCGCTGATCGCGGCCCGGATCTTAAGCCGGGATGTCCGCCATTCACCGTCCAAGTCGCTGATCGTGCATCGGCTGAACGTGGCGCTCGCGCTGCGCGAGCGCTGCTATTCGAGGCCCTTTTACCGCCTCGCCTACGGCGAGGCCGACGGCCTTCCGGGTCTGGTGGTGGATCGCTACGACGACGTGTTCGTCGTGCAGCTCGGAACCGCGGGCATGGAAGTCCTGCGCGAGGAGGTGCTGGCGGCCCTGCTGCAGGTCTTCAAGCCGCGTGGTGTGCTGTTCAAGAACGACTCGGCGGCGCGCGAGGCGGAGGGACTTCCGTCCTACATCGAGGTGGCGGCGGGCACCGTGCCCGATGAGGTCCTGGTCGAGGAGGCCGGACTGTCGTTCGCGGCGCCACTCGCCGGTGGCCAGAAAACCGGCTGGTTCTACGATCAGGCGGCCAATCGCGAGCAGTTCCTGCGATACGCGTCGGGTGCCGCACGGATCCTCGACGTGTGCGGCTACCTCGGCGCGTGGGGTATCCGTGCCGCCGCGGGCCGCGGCGCGCACGTGACGATGGTCGATTCCTCGGCCGCGGCCTGTGAGCACGCGACCGCCAACGCGGCGCGCAATAACGTCCCCTTCGAGGCCCTGCGTGGTGACGCGTTCGACGTCCTGACCGGCCTCGCCGAGGCGCGGGAGCGCTTCGACCTCGTCATCATCGACCCGCCGGCGTTCATCAAGCGGCGCAAGGACCTGCCGAAGGGTATCGCCGCGTATCGGCGCCTGACCCAGCTTGCCGTGCAGTGCACCGGGCGGGATGCCCTGCTGGTGTCGTGCTCCTGTTCGCACCACCTGCCCGCCGAGGAACTCGACGCCGCCCTGCAGCGGGGCGCGCGACACGCGAGCCGGCAGGCGCAGGTCATCAGCGTGGGCGGGCAGGCGCCGGATCACCCCGTGCACCCGGCGATTCCGGAGACCCGCTACCTGAAGGCGCTCCTCGCCCGCATCACGCCGGACTGAGTCGCGACGCCCCGGTTGCGGGGCGTCGATTCCGCTACAATCGGCGCGATGCTGGTCTATCCCGATTTCAATCCGGTCGCACTCAGTCTCGGGCCACTGAAGATCCGCTGGTACGGACTCATGTACGTGGTGGGCTTCCTGTCGGCATGGCTGCTGGCCCGCCGTCGTGCCAGCCAGCCCGGATCGACGTGGACCGCGCTCGACGTGGACGATCTCGTTTTCTACTGCGTTTTCGGCGTCATCCTCGGCGGACGGATCGGCTATCTCGTGTTCTATGGCCACGAGGCCCTGAGCGCCGACTCGAGCTACTGGTACAAGATCTGGCTCGGCGGCATGAGCTTCCACGGTGGCCTGATCGGAGTCATCGTTGCCCTTCTCGTGCTGGCGCGCGTTCGCCACAAGAACGTGATCGACGTCTTCGACTTCGCGGCACCGCTGCCCGGGATCGGTTTCTTTGCGGTTCGCGTCGGCAACTTCATCAACGGTGAGCTGTGGGGCAAGCCGACGACCAGCGCCCTTGGCGTCCTGGTGCGCCAGGCCGATGGCACGATGATCGCCCTGCACGCCAGCCAGCTGTACGAGGCCGCCCTGGAGGGGCTCGCGCTGTTCCTGATCCTGTGGTGGTTCACCCGGGTGCCGCGCCCGCGCGGTGCGGCAGCGGGGCTGTTCCTCTGCACTTACGCGGTATCCCGCATTGCCGTCGAGTTCGTTCGCGTGCCCGACCGACAGCTCGGCTACCTCGCTTTCGACTGGGTCACGATGGGACAGATTCTGTCCCTGCCGATGCTGATTGCCGGTATCGCTTTCCTGATCATGGCCTACGCCCGTGGCACGCCGTCGGGGAACTACCGCACCGGCGGGTTGCCGGCAGGCTGACGAGCATGCGCCAGTACGAGGATCTGCTCCGTCGCGTCCGTACCGAGGGGGCGCACAAGGCAGACCGCACCGGAACCGGGACGCTGTCGGTGTTCGGGCACCAGATGCGGTTCGACCTCGCCCGCGGATTCCCCCTCGTGACGACCAAGCGAGTGCATCTGAAGTCGGTCGTCCACGAGCTGCTCTGGTTCCTGCGCGGCGAGACGAACGTGGCATCGCTTCGCGCCGCGGGCGTCACGATCTGGGACGAGTGGGCCGACGGCAACGGGGACCTCGGACCGGTCTATGGCAAGCAGTGGCGCGACTGGCAGGCAGCGGACGGTCGGCACATCGACCAGCTGAGCGACATCATGGCGCTGCTGCGGCGGGATCCGGACTCCCGGCGGCTGCTGGTCAGTGCCTGGAACGTCGGCGATCTGCCCGCGATGGCGCTGATGCCCTGCCACGCGTTCTTCCAGTTCTACGTGGCTGCAGGCAGGCTGTCGCTGCAGCTCTACCAGCGCAGCGCCGATGTGTTTCTCGGCGTGCCGTTCAACATCGCCTCCTACGCGCTGCTGACGCACATGGTGGCGCATCAGGTGGATCTCGACGTCGGTGAATTCATCTGGACGGGTGGCGACTGCCACCTCTACACGAACCACCTCGAGCAGGCCGACCTTCAGCTCGCGCGCGAGCCCTATCCTTACCCGACCCTCGCCATCAGGCGGCGGCCGGCGACGCTGTACGAGTACCAGTTCGAGGATTTCGAGTTCATCAACTACCGCCACCATCCGCCGATTGCGGCGCCCGTCGCGGTCTGACCCACGCTTCCGACCCGCTGCCCGAGGACCCTATGCCGACCCCGACCGCCAAGCCGCTCTACCGCGTGCGCCGCTCACCGATCCACGGAACCGGTGTTTTCGCTACCCGACGCATCCCCAAGGGTCGACGCGTCATCGAGTACATCGGCGAGCGAATTTCGCATGCCGAGGCCGACCGCCGGTACGAGAACAAGGCGCACGACGACAACCACACGTTTCTCTTCACGGTCAACAACCGGGTGGTCATTGACGGCGGCAACATCGGCAACGAGGCTCGCTGGATCAACCACTCCTGCGATCCGAACTGCGAGTCGCTGATTGACGATAACCGGGTTTTCATCGAGGCGATCCGGACGATCCAGCCGGGTGAGGAGCTGTCCTACGACTACATGATCGAGCGCGACCGCTCCGACCCGCCCGACATCGACGTGATTTTCGCCTGCCGCTGCGGCGCCAAGAACTGCCGCGGGACCATGCTGCTGCCACCGAAGAAGAAAAAGAAGAAAGCCAAGGTCAAGGCAAAGGCGAAGGCCAAGGCCACGAGTAAGTCCGGCGCAAAGTCCAAGGCCGCGCTCTCCAGGACCAAGTCCGCCAAGACCAAGTCCGCCAAGACCAAATCCGCCAAGACCAAGTCGTCCGCGGCGAAGGGTGCGAAGGCGAAGGGCCCGACCCTGAAGGCCAAGGCCCCACGCGGAACCCGACCCGCGCGGTGAGCGCGGGGGCGTCGTCTGCGGTTACGGGCTCCTCGCTCACGGAGCCGATAGCGCAGTCGCTGGCTGAGCGCGGTTACGCCATCGTCCCGGAGTTTCTGGGACCTGCCGCCGCGAGAGCGCTGGCGGAGGCGGCGCGATCACGAGAGTCGCGGGGGGAGTTTCGCCCGGCGGCGATCGGCGCCGGGGCCCACCGGGCGGTCCGGCCACGGATCCGCGGCGACCAGATTCACTGGCTGGCGGAGCCCCTGCTGCCGGCCGAGCGCGAGGCGCTTGCCGCCTTCGAGGCGCTGCGCCAGCGCCTGAACGAAAGCTGCGCGCTCGGTCTGGTCGACCTTGAGTGCCACTACGCGGTGTATCCGCCCGGTGCAGGCTACGTGCGCCACCTCGACCGCTCACCGGCCGGCGCCGAGCGGGTGGTGTCGGTGGTGCTCTACCTGAACGACGGCTGGATCGAGGGCGACGGCGGGGCACTCGTGCTGCACGTCGAGCCCGTGGTGGAAGTCCTGCCGCGCAGCGGTACGCTCGCGGTGTTCCTCAGCGAGCGCATCGAACACGAGGTCCGGCCGGCGGGCCGCTCGCGCTTGAGTCTTGCGGGGTGGTTCCGGCGGCGGGGGCGGCTTTACGGCGGGGCGCCGGCCTAGAAAAAACCGCCGCAGCGTCCCTGAGGGGCGACTGCGGCGGTTGGTCAGACCAGCCGTACGTCCGTGCCGGGCTAGATGTCCGTTCAACACCAGGATCAAACACCAGAGGGCAGCAGCTAAAGTCCCTGTTCCCGCTCTGGCACGGTCAGAATACGTTCCCGCGGTGTGGCCTACTGCCTAATCCGTCACAATCCGGGACGCCTATGTCAAAACTGGCTCAAGTTTTTTCCACTCTCGAGATGGTCGTGGCCGTGGCGGACAACGGCGTGATCGGCCGGGATCAGGGCCTGCCCTGGCGACAGCGCACCGACCTTCGGCGCTTCAAGGCGCTGACCCTTGGTCATGCCGTGCTCATGGGGCGACGGACGTTCGAGAGCCTGGGGCGACCGCTACCCGGCCGGCGCAACCTCGTGCTGAGCCACCGCGTGCCTGCCGGGGACGCAGCGGTTACCTGGGTGACCTCGCTGGACGAGGCCCGCCGTCAGGGCGGCGAGGGGGAGAGGCTGTTCGTGATTGGCGGCTCCGCCGTGTACGCGCTGGCGCTTGCCGAAGCGACCGTGCTGCACCTGACCGAAGTGCACGCAAGCCCCGCGGGAGACGTCAGCTTCCCGCCGTGGAACCGTGCTGACTGGATCGAGGTCGGACGCGAGGATCATCCGGCCGATCCCGAGAACGACCACCCCTACAGCTTCGTCACCCTGACCCGCCGGCAAGCGCCGTAAGGTCGCGCTCGACCGCCCGGGCGACGGCCTCGAAGTCGACGTCGGCCACGCCGGCCCGGCCGGCGAGTGCGTCGGCGAGTATCCGCGTCTGTACGGCGCCACGCCGCTCGGCCTCCGAGTAGGGAATGCCGGCATGGAAGCTGACCATCGAATAGCGGGGAATGAACCGCGTCGGGTGCCGGCGCTCGAGTTCGAGTGCGAGCTCCTTCTGCAGCTGGAAGCCGGTATCCCGGACCCGGTCGCGCATCTCCTCGTAATTTTCGATCGCCATGCGGGCAATGGCATCGGTATCGATCCGCCGCTCGCGGTCGAAGGCTCGGAACACGTCCGGCCACGGTCTGCCGGTGAACAGCATTTCATCGAGCCGCACGCAATCCTCGAAAGCGCAGTTCATGCCCTGGCCGTGAAACGGCACGATGGCATGGGCGGCATCCCCCACGAGCAGCGCTGCGCCTCCGTGCTGCCAGTGGCTGACGTGCAGGGTCGCCATGAGCCCGGGCGCGTGGGCGAAGAACTGCGTGGCGAGGTCGGGTATCAGGGCGAGGGCGTCCGGGAAATCGCGGCGAAAGAATGCCTCGACGTCGGCCGGGGTCTGCAGGGCCGCGAAGGAGGGCGACACGCCCTCGCGGGCGAGGAACAGCGTCGCGGTAAAGGTGCCGTCGCTGTTCGGCAGGGCAATGAGCATGTATCCGCCACGCGGCCAGATATGCAGGGCCTCCCGTGCCATGCGATGCCGGCCGCCGGCATCGGCCTTGATCGTGAGCTCCCGGTAGGCATGGTCGAGAAAGTCCTCGCGGGCCGTGGCGAAGCCGCCGGCCACGAGCGCTCGGCGCAGCACCGAGCCCGCGCCGTCGGCGCCGAACAGGGGCGCCGCCTCGCTGAAGGACCGGGTGCGGGTCTGTCCATCGCTCGA
Organism: uncultured Pseudomonadota bacterium; assembly: GCA_903890265.1. Classification (GTDB taxonomy): domain Bacteria; phylum Pseudomonadota; class Gammaproteobacteria; order Steroidobacterales; family Steroidobacteraceae; genus CAIKMS01. Next base: position 7,036 of record CAITAM010000207.1, read on the forward strand.
TGTAAACGTCAGCGAGCCACCCGCAACGTCGACCGCGGTGCAGCGCTGGTCAAAATGCAGTGTGACGCCGGCGGCTTCAGCCCCGTCGAGCAGGATTTCATTCAGGGCCGACCGCGGCACGCTGTAGATACGCTCGTCGGGGTGCTGTCCGTAGGCCAGGAACGTCTCGCTGCCGTCCGGGTTGTGCAGCAGGCGACCGTGCATCGGCACGAGCCACGGTTCGACGCCGGCGCGGAGTCCAGCCTTGTCGAGCGCGTTCAGGCCGCGCGCAGCCAGCGCGAGGTTGATGGAGCGGCCGGTCTCCGGCGCCGTCCGGCGCGGATCGGGTCGCCGTTCAAAAACGGCTACCTCGATGCCGCGCCGCGCCAGCATGGTCGCCAGCAGCGGGCCCGTGCAGCCCGCGCCGAGGACGGTGACGCTACGAACCATGATGCTCCAGTATCCCGGCCAGCACGTCGACGAAGGTCCACACGTCGGTGAACGAGTTGTACAGCGGGTGCGGTGCGATGCGGATCACGTCCGGCTCGCGCCAGTCACCGATGACACCCCGTTCCAGCAGCCGGTCGAAGGCAGTCCGCGCCGCGGCCCGGTCGCCGGCCACGCGCAGCGACAGCTGCGCACCGCGCGCCGAGGGCGCGCGCGGCGTGAGGCACGCGACCCGGTCTCCGAGCCGGGTGTCGAGCAGCTCGAGCGCGTACGCCGTCAGGGCGAGTGACTTGGTGCGCAGACGCTCCGCACCCGCCTCGCCGTAGAGTTCCAGCGCGGCGCCGAGCGGCGCCATGGCAAGCACCGGCGGGTTCGACAGCTGCCAGCCCTCGGCGCCCGGCATCGCGACGAAGTCCGGCCCCATGGCGAAACGCGTACCGCGGTCGTGTCCCCACCACCCGGCCAGTCGCGGCAGGTCCGGGGCCTCGCGGTGTCGCGCGTTGACGTAGGCCCCGGCGAGCGCGCCCGGGCCGCCACAGAGGTACTTGTAGCTGCACCACACGGCGAAG
>CAITAM010000208.1 GCA_903890265.1 uncultured Pseudomonadota bacterium
CGCGCTCCTCATGGCCGGCGCGCTTAGGGCGCTGTCGCCGGCCTCGGTCGCGGCACACGCCGTCGTCGACCGCTCGGCGGCCGTCTGCCTCGTCCTCGGCGGTCTCCTGACCGCCTGGAGCCAGTACGTCGGGATGCTGTCGGTGGCCGCCACCTACGCCGCGCTCGGGCTGGCCGCACTCGTCGCCGGGCCGCGCGGCCTGCGCAAGACCGCCCTCCTTCGCCTCACCGGTACCGGCGTCCTCACGGCGCTCGGCTGCCTGCCGGTCGTGGGCGCGGTGCTGCACCGCCAGGGCGTCATCAAGAGCGATTTCTGGACGGGCAGGCTGACCCGGGACGGCGTCTACTCGACCGCGGACATCCTGACGGGCCCGGCGTTCCTCGAGTGGGGCGGCACGCTCACGCACCTCCTCACGCTCGGGATTCTCGCGATCACGGCGGCGGGGCTCGTCATCCTCTGGCGCGTCCCGGCGCGCCGCCCGGCGGCGCTCGTGCTGGCGGCCACGCTCGCGCTGCCGTTCGCCGGGCTCGTGCTCGCCAGCCTCGGTCCCGTGTCGCTCCTGATACCCCGTTCGCTGATTGCGCTCGAGGTGCCGTTGGCACTCCTCACGGTCGTCGTGCTCACGGCGCTGCCGCTCACCCTCGGTGCGCTCCTCGGCGTCATTCTCGCCGGCCTCGGACTCTACGGCGCGCTCATCGACGCGACCGAGGACCCGCGCGAGGACTGGCCGGCGCTGCTGGCCGCGCTCGATGAGCGGCTGACGCCGGACACCACGGTCGTGTTCGAGTCGGAGGATCTCCTGACGGTCGCCAGCTACTACCACCGCGCACCGCTGAACGCCCGGGCGACGCTTCGGGTGCGGGAAGGCCTCGTGAGCCCCGTGCCGGAAGAGTTCGGCACGAAGGCCGCGCTCCTGCCGTTCACGCCGGTGGCACCCGAGTCGCTCGCGGCGGCGCTCGATCCCGTGGGCCCGGTCATCGTGGTGTCGCGCGCAGGTCACGGCCATCTCGCACCGGGAGCCCTCAGGGACGCGCTGGCGCGCTCGCACACCGAGGCCGAGAACGTCCCGGGTGGGCGGCTCCTGCGGCTGCACCGATGGGTACGCGCCCCAGGATCCGCCACCGATCCGTAGCAGGCCTGAGCCAGTCCCCGGCAGTTTCGGGCAATCCCGGGCAGTCACCGTCGTCCGGCACGGCGCTCTGCAGGGAGCGGGGTTCACGCCCGGCGCTGGAACACCGGCCACCAGGGCACGGCGTGCGCGTCACGGACCCGCCGCGGCACGGTACCCCTGCGATGACTGAAAATCAGTCACGGCGTGAATGACGATGGTCAAAGCGGAAACTGGAGTGGGCGGGGCGAGCAAAGCACCGGTCACACGGGCACAAAAAGCGATGAAAAAAGCCGTGTCACGCCACGTACGACGAGCACACCCGGCACGCCGTGTGCCGCGCGCACGAGGCTCGATCGCTCATGCTTCTGCCCGAACGCGGTACTCCGTGCAGCGGTGAGGCGTTGTCGCGACGAGGCCAGTTCCGGTCAGGCGAGACCCCGAACAACGGCCTGGACTTGTGCCTTGAGGGCTGGCAGGTCGCCCTCGATGGTTTTCCAGACGATTGCCAAATCCACCCGGAAATAACCGTGAGCAAGGGCGTTGCTCATTTCGTAGGCATTGGGAAGTGGTAACTCGCGGTGCGCCGCCGCAAACTCGGGGCAGTTTCGCTCGATGTTGCGGCTGGCCTCCCCGATGATTTCAAAATTGCGGATGACGGCGTCCTGGATCGGTTCGCTCGCGAGAAACCCGACCTCGTCGGTATCCGCCGTAAATCGTTCGATTCGCTCAATGGCCTGCAGGATGTGCCCGAGGTACTCCGCGGCGCGCTGATTCTTGTCGCTCACGACGCGCTAGATCGGGCGCGACTCGGCCAGCACGCTGGCGAGGATCGTCTCCGGCAGCGCCCTCGGTGTCAGCACATCGACCTTGAGCCCGAGGATCTCACGCAACTCGCGCCGGATCGCGCCAATGTCGAACAGGGTCGTCTCCGGCGTCGGGTCGACCAGGAGATCGAGGTCACTCTCGTCAGAATCCTCGCCGCGCGCGACCGAGCCGAACACGCGGGCATTGCAGGCCCGGTGCGAAGCCACCACGCGAAGGACGGCCGTACGGTGCAGTCGCAGTGCTTCCGAGGGTTTCATAACGGTTTCCCCGAGTGACAGCCGCAGGAACGCAAGCCTCGCCCCCGCAGGGGGAGCACGGCCGCTGGCCCCCTGTTTTTACACGGAATCCTGTTGCCGGACCAGTTGGGGATCCACGCCGTTTAACAGCCATGACCGCCTGCTGCCGGAGCGCCATCACTGCCCGTCCCGTTGGGGTGAAGCGGCGGGGAACACGAGCGCCAGCACTCCCGACAGCATGAGCGGCACGACGACCGCGACCGTGTAGACGAAGGACGCCGCGAGCGCGGGGTCCTTCGCGATGCCGAGCGGCACGAGCACCGCGAGAAAGGCGACCTGCGTCGACCCGAGGTACCCCGGCGCACTCGGCAGCGTGAAGACCACGACGATGCCGATCAGCACGAGGGCGGCCATCGGCGGCGTCAGCGCGATGCCCGTCACCCGGGCGCAGAAGGCAATGCACCAGACGATGGCGCTCCACTGGATGACCGACCAGAAGAGCGCGTTCGGCACGCCGTGCGCGGCGCGCAGCGGGCTCAAGCCCTCGAGCGCGTGACCGACCTGGGCGTCGAGGAAGCGGCCAAGGCGCGCCGGCAGCAGGCGGCCGACCCGCCCCACCAGGGCGCGCAGCGTGTCCGGGGCCACGAGGGCCAGCGCCACGCCGCTGCCAAGACCCGCGGAGATGACGCCGAGCACCCGAAGCGCCGGCACGAGCGAGGCCGGCAGCGCAGTCAGCGCCCCGGCGAAGAGGCCAAAGACCAGCACGACGATGAAGTCGAACAGCCGCTCGACCGCAATCCCTGCCAGCACGCCCGAGGTCGGCAGGCGAAAGCGCCGGTTGAGGTCCATCGCCCGGGCGAACTCCCCGGAGTGCGCGATCACGGCATTGAACAGGAGTCCGACCGCCACCGGCCGGACGAGGGCGAGAGTCCCGATCCCGGCCGGGTCACCGAGCAGCGCCCGCCAGCGGCGGGCCTTGGCGACGATGAAGGCCGCGACCCCGACCAGGATCGCCGGCAGCGACAGGCCCCAGTGCCCCCGGGCGAGCCGGTCGGCCACGTCCCTGAACGACACCTCGTGGAAGGCGAGCACGAGGAACACGGCACCGGCCACGAGCCCGAGCACGGGCCCCAAGAGGCGCGACAGCCCGCTCGTCGGCGGCGGACGGGTCGACGGGGACTCCGGGATCGGTGGCGGCTCGGTCGGCATCGGCGGGATCCCGGAAAACCCCATTATCCCAGAAGCCCGTCCGCCGTGCAGGCGGCCGACCTGCGACCGGCGTCCTGACGCACGGGCAGGCAGAGGGTAGGATCCGGCCATGAACGAGGGCCTCACCCCCGCGCCGGTCGCGGTCATCATCCCCTGCCGCAACATGGCGGCCTTCCTCGGCCGGGCCATCGACAGCGCGCTTGCGCAACGCCCGCCGCCGGCGGAGATCGTCGTCATCGACGACCGCTCGACCGACGACCCGGCCGCCGTCATCGCCCGCTACGGCGGCCGCGTGCGGCTGATCCCGGGGCCGGGCAAGGGTTCGGCCATTGCCCGTAATGTGGGAATCCTCGCGACGTCGGGCGAGTTCGTGGCGTTCCTCGATGCGGACGATCACTGGCGGGAAGGCCACCTCGCCCAGGCGCTCGCGGCGCTTACCGCACCCGCGGTCGGCTTTACCTGCAGCAACTGGCGCCACGCCGCCGACGGCCACGAAGGCGAGCCGCTCTTTGGCATCTACTACACCCGGATGACCTCGGGTGACGTCTTCACGGCGCTCCTGCGCGAGAACTGGGTGCTGACCTCCTCGGTCGTGGTGCGCCGCGCGGTGCTGGCCTTAAGCGGCGTCTTCGATCCCGCCCTCATCGGCGCCCAGGACTACGATCTCTGGCTGCGTCTCGCGCGGGTGACGGAACTTGCGACCCTGCCGCAGCCGACCGCGGTCAAGCACGGTCATGCCGGCAATATCACCGCGAGCCCGAAGTACGCCTACCATCTCGCGAGGGTGTGGAGCACGATCCGCGGCCGCTACACGGACCTGCCGGGCGAGGATCTGTCGTACATCCGCCGGCGCGAAGCGGAGGCCTTGCTCGGCGCCGGTCTGCAGGCCATCCGGGACAACGAGCCGGCGCGGGCGCGCGCTTATCTGAGACCCTACCTCAGGCTCCGGCCCGCCTCGCTGCACGGCTGGCTGGCGCTCGTGTTGAGCGCCCTGCCCGCACCCGTGGTGCGCGGTCTCAAGTCCCTCAAAGGCAGCCGAGCCGCGGCCTGACGCCGGTCAGGCCGGCCGGCGCACGTGCACGTCGTGCCAGATCGAGAGATTGGGCTTCGCGTCCGAGCCCACGACCTTCAGGTACTCGAGGTAATCGCGCTTGGCCTCGGCCGGCGTGTGCCAGGGACCCGGCGTCTCCTCGCCAAACGGCCCCGAGCAGCCGTCCTGGAACGCGTACCCGCCCACCGTGCGCACGCCGGTGTAGGGCTCGGGCGTCGCACCGGTCGCGGCCTGGCGCAGGGAGTTGAGCGCCTGGGCCGCGGCGAGCAGCGGCGGCACGGTGCCGAGCGCCGACTTCACCCGCTCCTTGAGCGACGGCGGGGTCGGCAGCGCGAGCGGGGTCAGCGTCGTCTGCTCGATCACCTTGAAATGGTCGTAGCCGAGCGCCGCAAGGCGATCGAACACCGCGGCACTGGTCGCCGAGTCGCGCGGCAGTTCGAGCGAGAGATAAGTCGGTGCCGCCGGCGGGTGGATGTCGGCGAGGCAAAAATGCTCCTGACCGTGCAGGCTCATCTTCACGTAGTGCGGTACGCCATGGAGCGCGAACAGCTGGTCCATCGGGTACGCCTCGAGCACCACGGACGTGGCCTTGTGGCCCTCGCGCGTCGCTACCGCCTTGTCGAACGAGTTCCAGACGCTCTTGCCCTCGCAGACCCAGAACTCCATCGTGCCGCGCGTCGAGGCGAGTGCCGCATTCACCACCCGAAGCTTGCCCGCCGCCAGGGGCGCCGCGAAGCGCGCCTCAAGGTCACGGCAGAGCGTCGGATCCGCTTCGATGCACAGCACCCGAAAGCCGCGGGCGAGGTAGTACTCGGCGTCGTCGCCGTTGTTCGCACCAATGTCGTAGACGAGATCGGGGATGACTGACAACGGAGTGCCTCGGCGGTGGCAGGGTGGCCCTGAACGCTCGCTAATCTAGCACGCGTACCGGGCAGCCCAGCCGCCCGCCCGAGGCAAGGTGGCGGTTCTGTGAA
>CAITAM010000209.1 GCA_903890265.1 uncultured Pseudomonadota bacterium
ACCTTGACCTGTCGCGCCGGCTCGCGACGATCGATTGCGCTCTCGCGCTCGACACGGGGCTCGCGGCGCTCGCAAGGCAGCCGGCCGATCAGGCGGCGCTCGCCGCCCTCTACCGGCGCCTCGAACTGAAGTCTCTGCTCCGTTCGCTGCCGGACACGGCATCCGTCGCGGCGACGACGCCGGACGGGCGTGCTGAGACCGCGCCCGCCGCGATGCCCGCCCAGCCGGAGCGCCATTACCGGACCGTCCTGACCGAGGCCGACCTCGACCAGCTGCTGGCGGCATTGACGGGCGCACCGTTGTTTGCCGTCGATACGGAAACCACGAGCCTCAATTACATGGTGGCGACGATGGTCGGGCTGTCGTTCGCGACCGGGCCCGGCGAGGCCTGGTACGTTCCCGTGGCGCACGACTACCCGGGCGCGCCGGACCAGCTGGCACGGGAGCACGTCCTCGGGCGCCTGCGGCCGCTGCTCGAGGATCCCACCCGCCTCAAGGTCGGCCATCACGTCAAGTACGACCGGCACATCTTCGCCAACCACGGGGTCCGGCTGGCGGGCGCCGTGCACGATTCGATGCTCGAGTCGTACGTGCTGAATTCCGTCGTCTCGCGTCATGACATGGATTCGCTGGCGCAGCACTACCTCGGCCTGCGCACGATCCGCTTCGAGGACGTGGCCGGCAAGGGCGCGAAGCAGCTGACCTTCAACCAGGTGCCGATCGACATGGCAGCGCCTTACGCGGCCGAAGACGCCGACGTCACGCTGCGCCTGCACGAAACGGTGTGGGCGGATCTCGGCCGGCAGTCCAGGCTTCGCGCCTTGTACGAGGAGATCGAGGCGCCCCTGATCGAGGTGCTCGGCGACATGGAGCGCACGGGCGTGCTGGTCGACCGTGAGCTGCTGCGCGTGCAGAGCGGCGAGCTCGCGGCGCGCATGCAGCAGATCGAGCTCGAAGCGCACCGCGAAGCGGGTGGACCGTTCAATCTCGACTCGCCGAAACAGCTGCAGCAGATCCTGTTCGAGCGCCTCGGCCTGCCGGTCGCGCGCAAGACGCCGACCGGGCAGCCCTCGACCGCCGAGGACGTGCTCGAGGACCTGGCGATCGCCTACCCGCTGCCGCGCCTCATTCTCGAGCACCGCAGCCTCGCGAAACTCAAGGGGACCTACACCGACCGCCTGCCGGAGCAGATCAATGCGGCGTCGGGTCGGATCCACACGTCCTATCACCAGGCCGTCGCCGCGACCGGGCGACTCTCGTCGTCGGACCCGAACCTGCAGAACATCCCGATCCGCACACCCGAGGGCCGGCGGATCCGCCAGGCTTTCATTGCCCCCGCGGGACACCTGTTACTGGCCGCCGACTACTCCCAGATCGAGTTGCGCATCATGGCGCACCTGTCCGGGGACGAGGGACTCCTCGGTGCATTCGCGGCCGACCGCGACATCCACGAGGCGACGGCCGCGGAGATCTTCGGCGTGGCGCCCGAGGCAGTCGACAAGGAGCAGCGGCGCGCCGCCAAGACCATCAATTTCGGTCTGATCTACGGCATGTCGGCCTTCGGCCTCGCCGCGCGCCTGAACGTCGATCGCGGCTCGGCCGCGCGCTACATCGAGAGCTACTTCGAACGCTACCCCGGCGTGCGGCGCTACATGGACGACACGAGGCGACTCGCGCGCGAACAGGGCTACGTCGAGACGGTTGCCGGTCGCCGGCTGTACCTCCCCGATATCCGCAGCAAGAACAAGCAGCTGCAGCAGTACGCCGAACGATCGGCGATCAACGCGCCGATGCAGGGCACGGCCGCGGACATCATCAAGCGGGCGATGATCGACGTTTCCGCGTGGCTCGCGACGAGCGGTGCGGCGGCACGCCTCGTCATGCAGGTCCACGACGAGCTGGTGCTCGAGGTGCGCGAGGATGCACTCGATCAGGTCAGGGACGCCGTCGTGCGCCTGATGAGCGGCGCCGTGCAACTTGCGGTCCCGCTCAGGGTCGAAGCGGGAACCGGCCGCAACTGGGACGAAGCGCACTGAGGCGCGGCGCCGGCAACGGTTTTCACAGGAGGAGGTCGACGATGACTTGCAACACTTGGCGACTGGGCCCGGCGCGCGTCTGCCTGGCGCTGGCATTGAGCGTTATGGCGCTGCCGGCGGCCGAGGCCGAAACCTCGCTGCTCTACGTGGGCGCCGGCATCGGCCAGGCCAACACCCGGGTCAGCCAGATCGACTACAACACCAACGACTTCGGCTGGAAGGCCATGGTCGGTACCCGGCCACTGTCGTGGCTCGGCGCCGAGCTGTCGTACGTCGACTTCGGCAAGCCCAACCGGACGATCAACGGCGTGTACAACTCGGCCGCCATCAACGGCGCCACCGCCTACGGCCTCTTCTACCTGCCCCTGCCCGTACCGCAGTTCGACGTGTACGCCAAGGCGGGCCTCGCCCGGCTGCACACCACGGCCAACGCCGCCCAGACCGGCTGCGGCCTGGGCTCGTGTCCGCTGTTCAACCTGGACCGCAAGAACACCGAAGGCACCTACGGCGTCGGCGGCCAGGTGCGCTTCGGTCCGGTGGCCGCGCGGATCGAGTACGAGCACTACCAGACGACCGGCGGGTCGCCGACCTTGCTGACGGTCGGGGTGACCTATTCGTTCCTGTGATTTATTAACTTAATCAGTGAATTAGCCGCCCGAGGCGACCCGACCGCGGGTTGACGCATCTTGACCGGCTGGCCGGGAACTTCGGCGCGGGCGGGGCGTCTCATTCACTGAACGTTGCGAGACGTTCCCCGCTTCCCTCCCTAAGCGGGCCCTGACCCGGCTTCTTCCCAACCCGGGTTAGTCTGAGCCCGGCGCCAGCACGCTGTCGCCGGGCTTTTTTTGTCCCGCAGCCAGCATGCCCTTCAGGACCTTGCGTGCCTCGTCGACCCCGGTTTTCGCGGTGGCGGAGAAAAGCTGTGCGGTCGCCCGCCCGGCGAATTCCTTGTTCGTGGCGCGCAGCGCCGCGAGCCCTTCCTGGCGGCTCACCTTGTCGGCTTTGGTCAGGAGCCAGTGCACGGCCCGGCCGCGCAGCGCCGCGAACTCGAACATCTGGCGATCCTGATCGCCGATCCCGCGCCGCACGTCGATGATGATGAACAGTCCCGCCAGCGACTCGCGCCCGCCAAAATACGCCTCCAGCAGGCGTTTCCAGTGGTTCTGCAGCGGTCGGGGAACCTTCGCGAAGCCGTAGCCCGGCAGGTCCACCAGGCGCCGGTCACCGAGGTCCAGTGCAAAAAAATTGATGAGCTGCGTCTGGCCGGGGGCCTTCGAGGTCCGCGCCAGTCCGTGCCGCTGCAGGATGGCGTTGATCGCGCTCGACTTGCCGCTGTTGGAGCGGCCGGCAAACGCCACCTCCACCCCGTCGTCGGGGCAGCACTGGTGCGGCTCGTGGGCGCCCAGGAGGTAGCGCGCGTGGGGAAATACAGACATTGGTGTAATATGCGCGGCTTGCGTCGGGCCGAGTCTAGCAGCCCTGAGCCAAGGGGTTCGGGGACATCCGTATGGCGTAGCGCCACGGGGTCCGCGCTGGGAGTGAGTCGAATGAACATCCGCCCCGCGAACGTGGTCTTGGCCGCGATTCTTTCCTTCACGGCCCTTGGCCTGCACGCGGCCGAGCCGCTGGTTGGTGACCCGAAGGCGGGCGCCACCAAGGCCGCCGCCTGCGGCGCCTGCCACGGCGTCACCGGTGTCAGCGAGGTCAATCCCGAGTGGCCGAACCTCGCCGGCCAGAGCCACTGGTACATCGCCGAGCAGCTCGCCTACTTCAAGGGCCAGGTCCGTGCCAATGCCATCATGGGCGCGCAGGCCGCGGCCCTCGAGCCGCAGGACATGGCCGACCTCGCGGCCTACTTCGAACTGCAGACGCCGAAGGGCCTCGAGGCGGACCCGGCGCTGATCGAACAGGGCAAGCGCCTGTACCGCGTCGGCGACGCCAAGCGCGGCCTGCCGGCCTGCTTTACGTGCCACGGTCCGGACGGCCGCGGCAACGGCCCGGCCAAATGGCCGGCCGTGCGCGCCCAGCATGACGTCTACGTCTACAACCAGCTGAAGAACTACGCCGCGCGCGCCAAGTACACCAAGGTCGACGGCCAACCGCTGCCGCCGGAGCGCGCCGAGATGATGTACACCGTCGCCGGCAAGCTGAGCGATGACGAGATGAAGGCCGTGGCGTCCTACATCCAGGGCCTGCGCTGATACCGCCGCGCGGGGACGGCTGAACTTCCGCCCCCGCGCACACTCTGACTTTGGACATGGCGCCGGGCGACGTCCGTCACGGCGTGTCGCAGCGACCGTCACCTGTGGGAGTCTCTATGCCTTTCCTGACCCGCGCCTGTGCCCTTGCGATGCTCGCCCTTCTCGCGGCCTGCGGCCAGAAGCACGGCCCGTCCGGCGGCGTGACCGACAAGGGCCGCCAGTCCCACCCGATCGCGCGGGCGCAGGACGAGCAGCCCGCCGCGCGCCCGGCCGAGGCGCTGGCCAAGGCGGATGCCCCGGCCGAGGGCGAAACGGTCAGTGAATCGTCATTCAGTTTCTCGCCCATCGCGCGCGCGGTCGCCGCCGCCACCCCGGCACCCGTGCCCGCCATCCCGGCCCGCTGGGCCGAGGGCAAGAACTACAACCTGCTCGTGCCGACCCAGCCGACCGCCTCCGCGCCGGACAAGGTCGAGGTTCTGGAGGTGTTCTGGTACGGCTGCCCGCATTGCTTCCACCTCGATCCGTTCCTCGAGGCGTGGCGGACCAAGGGCAAGCCGGCCTTCGCCGACTTCAGCCGCATGCCGGTGATCTGGCCGGGCAACGAAGTGAACCGCATGCATGCGCGCCTCTTCTACACGCTGGAGGCGCTCGGCAAGCTGCCCCAGCTGCACGCCGAGGTGTTCCGCGAGATCCACGTCAACGGCAACCCGCTGGTCGATCCGCGTGACCCGGCGCACACCGAGCAGCTGCAGAAGGCGTTCCTCGTCGCGCACGGCGTGTCGGCGGCGGACTTCGACCGCACCTACAAGTCCTTCTCGGTCGAGAGCAAGCTGCAGCACGCCGAGCAGTTCACCCTGCGCTACAAGGTCGTCGGCGTGCCGCTGGTCGTCGTCGGTGGCAAGTACACGGCCGACGTCGGCACGGCGGGCGGCGAGAACGACCTCCTGACGCTCATGACCGATCTCGCGACCGCCGAACGCAAGCACTGAGTCCGCGCGTCGGGTCCGCCATGATCAGATCCTACGTGCTGACGGACGCGGGCCTCAGGGTCTCGGCCGGTGCGCACGGCGAGGCCGTGCTCGACGGCGCGCTGTGGGTCGATGTGATTTCGCCCACCGTGGTCGAGGACGCTCGGGTCGAGACCGAGCTTGGCATCAAAATCCCCTCCGAGGACGAGATGCACGATCTTGAGACCTCGGCCCGCCTCTACGAGGAGCACGGCGCCGTCTACATGACGGCGACGGTCGCCACCCAGCTCGATTCCGACCGGCCGCAGTCGAGCGCCGTTACCTTCATCGCGACCAGGGAACGGATCATCACGGTCCGCTACTGCGACCCGGTGCCGTTCCAGCGCTACGTCGCGTTTGCCGAGACCCACCCGGCCAGTGCCTCGTCATCGACGGTCATCCTCGAGGGTCTGCTGGAGCGGATCGTGGAGCGCATCGCCGAGGTCATCGAGCGCCTCGGGCTGCAGCTCGACGCGCTGTCGGCCGAGGTGTTTGCCATCGACCAGCGCCATTCCAAGGCCAGCAAGCGCGACGCCAAGCTGCGCGAGATCCTGCGCCGCATCGGCCAGCATGCGGACCTGCTGTCGAAGTCGCGCGAAAGCCTCGTCTCGCTCGGCCGCCTCACCTCGTTTGCGCGCCAGCAGGGTGCTGCGGTGCTCGGTCCCGACTGCCAGGCCCGTCTCGCAACGAGCGAGCGCGATGTGCATGCGCTCGCCGATCACGCCTCGTTCGTGTCGAGCAAGATCAATTTCCTGCTGGACGCCACGCTCGGTTACATCAACATCGAGCAGAACGGCATCATCAAGATCTTCTCCGTGGCGGCCGTGGTGTTCCTGCCGCCGACGCTGATCGGCACGATCTACGGCATGAACTTCCACGGCATGCCGGAACTCGAGTGGTCGCTGGGCTACCCGCTCGCGCTCATCGGCATGGTGGCCTCCGCCGTACTGCCTTACTGGTATTTCAACCGGCGCGGCTGGCTCTGAGCGACCACCCTACGCCGCAGCGGTCCAGCCGCGTGCGGCCGTGGGGGCCGGTGGCGCAGCCCTGACGGAGCCCTCCAGCCGGTAGCCGGCCAGCAGCGCATCGAGCTGCTCCGCCTCCTGCTGCAGCGCTTCGGCGGCGGACGCGGCCTCTTCGACCAGCGCGGCGTTCTGCTGGGTCACCTCGTCCATCGTTGTCACGGCCTTGTTGACCTGGTCGATGCCGACCGCCTGCTCGTGGCTTGCGGTCGTGATCTCGCCCACGATGTCGGTCACCTTGCGTACCGCCGCCACGATCCCGCCCAGCGTGCTGCCAGACTGGTCGACCAGCGCCTTGCCGGCGGCCACGCGGGTCACGCTCTCCTGGATCAGGCCTTTGATTTCCTTCGCGGCATCGGAGCTTCGCGAGGCCAGCACGCGCACCTCGGCCGCCACGACCGCGAAACCGCGTCCCTGGTCGCCGGCCCGCGCCGCCTCAACCGCGGCGTTGAGTGCCAGCAGGTTGGTCTGGAAGGCGATTTCGTCGATCACGCCGATGATGTCGGCGATCTTGGTGCTCGCCGCGTGAATGCCCTGCATGGCCTCCACCGCGTCGCTGACGACGGCGCCGCCCTTCTCGGCTTCGCTGCGCGCGGTCGCGGCCAGTGCATTCGCCTGGCGCGCGTTCTCCGCGGTCTGGCGGACGGTCGCGGTCATCTCTTCCATCGAGGCGGCCGTCTCCTCGAGACTCGCCGCCTGTTGCTCGGTCCGCTGGCTGAGATTCATGTTGCCGCGCGAGATTTCCCCGGCCCCGCTGCGTACTGCGACGGCCGCGGTCCTCAGCTGACTGACCATGGCACTCATGCTGTCGACCAGTCCGTTGACGCCGTCGGCCAGCTCGCGCAGGTTGCCGGTGAGAGCCTCCGTCGGAACGCGGGCCGAGAGGTCGCCGGCCTTGGCGCCGGAGACGAGCGTGCGCACCGCGTCGACCGTGTGTACCTGGGCGGTGACGTCGGTCGCGAACTTGATCACTTTGTACGGTCGACCGGCGGCGTCCTTGATCGGGCTGTACGTCGCCTGGATGAAGATCTCGCGCCCGCCCTTGGCGAGGCGGCGGAACTGCGCCGTGTGGAACTCGCCGCGGCGCAAGCGCTCCCAGAACTCGCGGTACTCGGCGCTGGTCGCGTAGGTGGCATCGACGAACAGGCTGTGATGCCGGCCGACGACCTCGTCGCGACCGTAGCCCATGGCGGCGAGGAAGTTCGGATTGGCGTCGCGGATCGTGCCGTCGAGGTCGAACTCGATCACGGCCTGGGAGTGATTGACGGCTGCCAGCACGCAGTCGGCCTCGATCGCCCGCCGCTGCTGCGCGGTGATATCGATCGCGTACTTCACGATGCGCACCACCCGCCCGCTGCCATCGAGCACCGGGTTGTAGCTCGCCATGAGCCAGAGCTCGCGGCCGCCCTTGGCGAGGCGCCGGCACGGACCCTGTTGGAATTCGCCGCGGTTCAGCCGGTCCCAGAAGTCGGCGTAGGCCCGGCCGGCGTGCTCCGCCGGATCGACGAACTGGCGGTGATGGCGGCCGCGGATCTCGTCGAGGCCGTAGCCGGTGACGGCGAGAAAATTCGCGTTGGCGGTGAGCACCGTGCCGTCCGGTGAGAACTCGATGATCGCGAACGACCGGTCGGTGGCGGCACCGAGCGCGTCCTGATGGCGCGCCGCGCCGAACCAGCCGCGCGGCAGGAGACTCTGGAGAAAGTTAGCCATGGGGCACGGGATCCTCGTGTAAAGGCCGCGGTGGACCGGTGCGTACAGGACGACCTCGGTCGGTCCTGCCCGTTCATGGCCGCTGCTCATGCTATCGGCCGGCCACGACGCCGCCTGAACACGGATTTCTGAACTTCGGAACCGACCCGGCGGGCGCCGTTCACAGTTCACGCCACTGCGGTGCCGCCCGCGCGGCGAGCACCCGGGAGGGGCGGCGCGGGTCGCGGTGACCGAGGCAGAGGCGAGGGGGGGAATTGGCGCGCCCGACAGGATTCGAACCTGTGACCTACGGCTTCGGAGGCCGTCACTCTATCCAGCTGAGCTACGGGCGCGCGGAGAAGCCGCGTAGTGTACGCGGCCGGTGCGCCGACCGTCCAACCAACTCTGTTAGAGCTTGCCGCGAGAGTCGCTATAATGCGGGGTTGTACCCGGGCGCGGTTCCCACGTCCATCGCTGGAGAGGCCACTTGAGCAAGCACGATTCCAAGTTTTTCAATACCTTCAGCGTGGTCATCGGCCTGCTGGTCGCGTTGACGCTGGTCCTGATCGGGATTGCCCGCACTATCGGCGACCCCTTCGAGGCGGCCCGGGCGGCGGACGACAAGGGCCTGCACCAGCTGGTCGCCGACCGCACCCAGCCGGTCGGCCCGGTGGCGGTCGCCGGTCACGACAACTCGGCGCTTGCGATCGTCGCCGCGTCCACCGGTGGCGAGGCGCCCAAGGCCGCCCTGCCGGCGAACGGCGAAGAGACGTACAAGGCGGTCTGCACCGCCTGCCACGGTGGCGGCATCGCCGGTGCGCCGAAGTTCGGTGACAAGGCCGCCTGGAGCGCGCGTCTTGCCGAGGGCAAGCCGACGCTCTACGAACACGCGATTAACGGTTACAAGAACAAGGGCGTGATGCCGGCGCGCGGCGGGAACCCGGCCCTGACCGATGAACTGGTCAAGGAAGCCGTCGATTACATGGCGAAAGCCGCGCAGTAAGCGCGGCCGCCCTTACGCTGCCGGCGGCTCCGCGCCGCCGTGCCGCGCCTCGAGCGCGGCGAGCCGTGCCTCGAGGTCCTCGAGCTTGGCGCGGGTGCGGGCCAGCACGCCGCTCTGCACGTCGAAGTCCTGGCGCGTCACGAGGTCCATCCGTGCGAGCCCGGCCTGCAGCACGGCGCGGAAGTTCCCCTCGAGATCGGCCTTCAGCGTCTGTAGCCCGGCCGGCAGTGCGTCGCTCAGCTTTTTGGCCAGCTCGTCGAGCCCGGCCGTGTCGATCTTCATGTCAGCCCCTCCACGCCGGACCCACCCGGCGGCCCAGCACCATCGTCGTTCGGGCCTGCCAAAGTCAAGACGACCGCGGCGCTGCTAAACTCTTGCTCCATGGCGTGACCGCCGTCACGGGCAGCGGCGCCGGCACGGTTCACACTCCGGTCTGGCCGGTGTCCTTATGTCAGCCCGCAGGCCCGGGGCAGGACGGCAGGCACCCCTCGGACCACGGCACTCTCGGGGATCCCCATGACCGCCGACCATCGAACCCTTCCCGCTGCCACGAACGGGGCGCTGCTGCTCCTCGTCACGCTCGGCCTTGGCCTCGCGGCGACGCCGGGGGCGGCGCAGAACGCCGTCTACAAGTGGGTCGACGCGCAGAACAACGTCCATTACAGCGACCGGCCCCCGCCGGGGCAGGAGTCGACCGCCGAGCCGATGCCGACCGTGGCGCGAAGCCACCGCACCGCGCAGGCGACGGCCCCGGGAGCGAAGCCGGCCGAGGCCGCGCCGGCAAAGCCGGAGCCTGCCGCCGGCACCGGCGCGGCAGAGAAAAAGGTGGCCCAGGACGTCGCTGCCGTGCGCGACGAGCAGTGCCAGAAAGCGCGCAGCACCTACGATTCCTACATCAAGAGCCGGCGTATCTACCGCACCGGCGACAACAACGAACGCGTCTACCTGTCGGCCCAGGAAATCGATCAGGCCCGCATCGACGCCCGCAAGGACCTGGACGCCGTTTGCGGCGACGGCAGCGCGCAGTAGCGGCGCGACGGGCATGAGGCACAATAAGGGCCCGTTCAGGAGGCCTACATTGTGAATACCGGATTCATCGGCCTTGGTGCCATGGGCGCCCACATGGCCCGCAACCTGCACCGAGCCGGCCATCTTACCCACGTCTGGAACCGGACCCGTGCCAAGGCCGAGCAGCTGGCCGCGGACACCGGCGTCACGATCAGCGACGATCCCGCGGCGCTCGCCCGGGCCGTCGACGTGATCGTCTGCTGCGTCTCCGCCGATGCCGATCTCCTATCCACCCTCGAGGCCCTGCTGCCCGGCGCGCACCCCGGCCTCGTCGTGATCGACTGCTCCACGGTGAGCGCGGTGACGGCCCGCGAGGCCGCGGCCATGCTCGCCACCCGTGACGCCGGCTTTCTCGACGCCCCGGTCAGCGGCGGCGTCGAGGGGGCGAAGAATGCCGCGCTGACCATCATGGTCGGCGGCGACGAGGCGACCTTCACCCGCGTGATGCCCGTCTTCAGCGCGCTCGGCAAGGCCGCGACCCGGATGGGTCCCGTGGGCTTCGGACAGGCGACCAAGGCCACCAACCAGATCATGTGTGCCGGCATCATCCAGGCGGTCGGTGAGGCGATGGCCTTTGCCAAGGCGGAGGGCCTGCCGCTCGCCTCCGTGGTCGAGGCTCTCGGTCAGGGCGCGGGCTCGAGCTGGTACTTCGTCAATCGCGCGCCGTTCATGGTGCGCGGCAGCTACCCGGCGGGCTTTCGGGTGACGCTGCACGAGAAGGACCTCAAGATCTGCCGCGACATGGCGGCGCGCCACGAGGTCCGCCTGCCGGTGGTCGAACACACGCTCGCCGACTACGCGACGCTCGTCGCGCAGGGCCATGGCGACGAGGACATCTCGACGATCTTCCGCCTGAAGGACGCGCTCTTTCGCGCGCCGCGTGGCTAGGCGATGAGCGTGAAACTCACCATTGCGACCCGCCGCAGCGCGCTCGCGCTCTGGCAGGCGGAGCACGTCAAGGCCCTGCTCGAGCGGGCAACCCCGGGGCTCGAGATCGAGCTCCTGCGTATCGTCACCGAGGGTGACCGGATCCAGGACCGTGCGCTCTCCGAGGTCGGCGGCAAGGGGCTGTTCATCAAGGAGCTCGAGCTGGCGATGGCGGACGGGCGGGCCCATCTCGCCGTGCATTCGATGAAGGACGTGCCGTGGAACCTGCCACCGGGGTTCTGCATCGCGGCCGTGCTGCCGCGGGCCGACGCCCGCGACGCCTTCGTGTCGCAGCGCTACCCGAGCCTCAACGACCTGCCGCACGGGGCCCGGGTCGGCACGTCCAGCCAGCGGCGGCAGACCCTGCTGCGGGCGCTGCGACCGGACCTGACGCTGCTGATGCTGCGCGGCAACGTGGACACCCGGCTCGCCAAGCTCGACAGCGGCGACTACGACGCGATCGTGCTGGCCGCCGCCGGACTTACCCGCCTTGGACTGCGCGAGCGCATTACGGAGTACCTCGATCCCGCGGTGTTCGTCCCCGCGGTCGGCCAGGGAGCGATCGGCATCGAGTGCCGCGAGGAGCCCGGACTCGTGGCACGGCTCGCCGCGCTCGACGATGCCACGACCGCGCGGTGCCTCGCCGCCGAGCGGGCGTTTGCGGCGGCGCTTGGCGCGAGCTGCACCTCGCCGATCGCGGCGCACGCGACCGAGGCCGGCGCCGAGCTCACCCTCGCCGGCGTCATCGGCGAGGCCGCGGGCGGTCACTCGGTGCGCGGCACCGTCACCGGACCCGTGAACGACGCGGCCGCGCTCGGCCACCGGCTCGCGACCGACCTGCTTGCGCGCGGCGGACGCGCCCTGATGCAGAACACGGCAGCCCCGCACTGATCGTGCGCGACCTCGACGGCATCGGCGTGCTGGTGACAAGGCCCGAGGCGCAGGCCGCGGATCTCACCCGCTCGCTCGCCGCGGCCGGTGCGCAGGTGTTTCACCTGCCCACGCTGGCCACGCAGCCCTGCGCCGGCCTTGCGCAGCTGCGTGCCTCGCTCGGCCCGCTCGACCGCTACCGGTGGATCATTTTCATGAGCGCCAATGCCGTGCGTCACGGCGCCTCGCTGCTCGGCACCGGCGTTCATGCCACGAACCTCTGCGCGGTCGGCCCGGCAACGGCCGCGGCACTGGCCGCCGCCGGGCATCGCGTGGCGCTCGTGCCCGAGGCCGGCTTCACGAGCGAGCAGCTGCTCGCGACCGAGGCGCTGCAGGC
>CAITAM010000210.1 GCA_903890265.1 uncultured Pseudomonadota bacterium
AACCCCGGCGACGAGGCGCCGGCTCGCTGCCGCATCGCCCTTCAGGCGGTATTCCGCCACCACCGGCACGAAGGCCTGGCTGAACGCCCCCTCGCCGGTGATCCGGCGCAGGAAGTTCGGTATCCGGAAGGCCATCTGGAAGGCGTCCATGAACGGCCCGGCACCAAAGAGGTGCGCATAGACCATGTCCCGGACGAGGCCCGTGATCCGCGACAGCAGGGTCATCGCGCCCACGACACTGGTGTTGCGCAGGAATCCGCTCTTCACGAGCGCCCCCGGCGGGCGTGGGACGGGCGTACGGTCATGGCGGCGGACTATAGCGCGTTGGCCCGCCGGCGCGGGCACCCGATCCATGCCCGCCGCCCCCGCTTAAATTGACAAGCGGTACGGCCGACGGCAAACTGCGCGGCTCTGCTATTCCTTCCGGAGCTCGAGTCCCTTGGCCAATATCAAGTCTGCGATCAAGCGCGCCGAACAGGCGGTCGAGCGCCGTGCCCACAACATGACCCTGCGCTCCAAAATGCGTACGGCAATCAAGAAGGTACGTGCGGCGGCGGCGACTGGCGTAAAGACCGATGCCACCAGTGCCTTCCAGGCGGCGGTGCCGGTCATCGACTCGATGGTCAACAAGGGCATCGTGCACAAGAACACGGCCTCGCGGCACAAGAGCCGCCTGTCGGCGCTCGTCAAGGCGCTGCCGTAAGGCAACGCGGGGCGTTGTCGGTGAGTCCCGGTGCGGCGTCCGTCGCACCCGACCGGGGGCGTGAATCGCCCCCCTTCCAGACCCGTTGAGTGAGAGCCGGATGGTTAGCCGGCGCAATGGCCGTAGTGCCTGACAGCCGGGACCGGCCCGAGTGCGCGCCGGTCAGAAGCTGACGCGGGCGGCCTTGTCGGCGGCGGCCTTTTCAGCTTCCTCGGCATTCAGCGCCTCCAGCCGTTTCATCAGCGCGGCCTTGAGTTCGTCAGTGCCCGCCCCCGTCGCACCGCTGACCCGGAAAACCGGACCCTTGAAGCGCAGGCGACGCAGGATCGCCTTGCAGCGAACCTCGGCCTCGTCCTCGGGCATCAGGTCGAGCTTGTTCAGCACGAGCCACCGCTCCCGGTTCTCGAGCCCGGCGCCGAACTTCTTCAGCTCCTTGACGATCGAACGGGCGTCCACGACCGGGTCGGCATCCGGGTCGAGCGGCGCAATGTCCACGAGATGCAGCAGGATACGGGTCCGGGCGAGGTGCTTCAGAAACCGTATGCCGAGCCCGGCGCCCTCGGCCGCGCCCTCGATGAGACCCGGGATGTCCGCCATCACGAAACTGCGGTGCGGGCCGACGCTCACCACCCCGAGACTCGGGTGCAGCGTGGTAAACGGGTAATCGCCGACCTTCGGTCGCGCGGCGGACACCGCGCGGATGAGCGTGCTCTTCCCGGCGTTCGGCAGCCCAAGGAGTCCCACGTCCGCGATCAGCCGCAGTTCAAAGCGCAGCAGCCGCTTCTCGCCCGGCAAGCCGGGGGTCGTCTTGCGCGGTGCGCGGTTGGTGCTCGATTTGAAGCGCTGGTTACCCCAGCCGCCCTTGCCACCCTGGGCGACTTTGAGGATGTCGCCCGGGACCACCAGGTCGCCGAGGAGTTCATTGGTCTCGGTGTCGATGACCGCGGTGCCGGCCGGCACGTCGACGTACAGGTCCTCGCCGCCACGGCCGGTGCATTCGTTGCCGCTGCCGGCCTCGCCCGATTTCGCTTTGAAGAGCCGCTCCACGCGAAAATCGGCGAGCGTGTTGATGCCCTCGCGTGCGCGCAGGTACACGTCCCCGCCCTTGCCACCGTCGCCGCCGTCGGGTCCGCCGAAAGGAATGAATTTCTCGCGGCGAAAGCTCAGGCAGCCGCGGCCCCCGTTGCCGGCCGCGACCCGCACCATCGCTTCATCGACGAATTTCATGCCGCTCTCCCCGCCAAGGCGGACTGCCCGTGCCGCAAAGACAAAAAACCCCGGTCAGAGCCGGGGTTTCTGTGCACGGTTGACCCCGACACCGGTCAGGCGTGGGCAGGCTCCGCCACCACGCTGACGAAGGTGCGCTGCGCGGCGCCCTTCTTCTGGAACTCGACCTTGCCGGCCACGAGCGCGAAGAGCGTGTGGTCCGTGCCGACGCCGACGTTCTGGCCCGGCTTGTAGAGGGTGCCGCGCTGGCGAACAAGGATGTTGCCGGCGAGCACTTCCTGGCCGCCGAAGCGCTTGACGCCGAGGCGCTTGGAATGCGAATCGCGGCCGTTCTTGGTACTGCCGCCTGCCTTTTTATGTGCCATTTCGTCTGCTCCTGATCAGGATGCGGCCGTCAGGCCACGATCCCCGTCACTTTGACTTCGGTGTACTGCTGACGGTGCGTACCGCCACGCTTGTAATGCTTGCGGCGCCGGAACTTCACGATCACGACCTTGTCGCTCTTGCCGTGCGACTGGACGGTAGCGGTCACCTTGGCGCCCGCCAGGAACGGCTTGCCGACCTTGATGTCCGCGCCTTCGCCGACGAGCAGGATCTCGCCGAACTCGACCGTGGCGCCGGCATCGGCAGTGAGCTTCTCGATGCGAAGGACCGACCCTTCGCTGACGCGGTACTGCTTACCGCCGGTATGAATGACCGCAAACATGTGTGCTCCGGATGACTCGGGTGGATCCGCGGGATAAGCCACGGGTCCGCCAGCGGGTTAAGTCCCGCAGTGAATCGCGGATTATAGGGACTTGAACCCCTGACGTCAAAACCCCAGCAATTCTTCGCCCGACCGCCGCCCGCGGCGGGCCGCACGCGGGACTCGCCGGGGAGCCCGAATCGGGTACGATTCTGCCGATGGCAGTCGCGCATTCTACGCCCCTCGAACGGATCCGTGGTTCGGTCAGCACGGACCTCGCCGCGGTCGACAGCACCACCCGTCGTGAACTCACGAGCGACGTGGCGCTGGTCAATCAGGTCTCGGATTACATAATCGCGGGTGGCGGCAAGCGCCTGCGCCCGCTCCTCGTGCTGCTGGCGGCACGGGCCGCCGGGGCCCAGCCGCTCGGGCCGCAGGTTCCGGCGGCCGTCGTGATCGAGTTCATCCACACCGCGACCCTGCTGCACGACGACGTGGTCGATGGCTCGGACCAGCGCCGGGGCCGCGATGCCGCGCACACGGTATTTGGCAACGCGACCAGCGTGCTGGTCGGGGATTTCCTCTATTCGCGGGCGTTCCAGATCATGGTGCGGCTGAACAGCCTGCGGGTGCTCGACATCCTGGCCGACGCCACGAACCTGATCGCCGAGGGCGAGGTCCTGCAGATCATGAACGCCGGCGACCCGGACACCACCGAGGAACGCTACCTCGCGGTCATTCATCGCAAGACCGCCAAGCTGTTCGAGGCCGGGGCGCAGATCGCGGCGGTCGTAACCGGGGCCGGGGCCGACGTGGAAAACGCCCTCGCCCGCTACGGCCGCCACCTCGGTAACGCCTTCCAGCTCGTCGACGACGCGCTCGATTACCAGGGCAGCCACGCCGAGCGCGGCAAGAACGTCGGCGACGACCTCGCCGAGGGCAAGCCCACGCTGCCGCTGATCCATGCGCTGCGCCAGACGACCGGCGCTGAGCACGAGGCGCTGCGCCGCGCCGTGGAGCAGGGAGGCCTCGCCGAGCTGCCGCGGGTCCTTGCGGCCATTGAATCGACGGGTGGGCTTGAGTACACTTTGGGGCTCGCTAAGCGCGAGGCTGATCAGGCACTTGCGGCGCTTGAATCCCTTCCCGGGTCGATTCATCGAGAAGCGCTGAAGAGTCTCGCGATGTTTGCGGTCGAACGGACCTTCTGAACACCGCGATTCCTGCCCGGTCAGTTGATGTTGATGCGCACCGGACGGTCCCGTCCGCGGCGGGGTGTAGCTCAGCCTGGTAGAGCACTACGTTCGGGACGTAGGAGTCGCAGGTTCAAATCCTGTCACCCCGACCATCTTTGTGCGCCAACCGGCGCCTCGTCGGTCACTGAGCACGGTGCCTACCGTCTAGCCTGGCGCCGTACCTTCATCACCAGGCTTACCTGCGAGGGCTACCGGCGCACGCGTTGCCAGCCAACGCGTACCCCCGGGCCCTTGCAGACAACGCGCCCAATCAGAACAGGTATTTGCCACCGACACCGAACGTGCGGGGCCGCGTCGTGATTCCGTACTCCACGCCAGCAATATTCGGCTTCTGCAGGGCCTTGTCCTGGTTCAGCAGGTTCGTGACAAACGTCGAAACCTCAAACCGCTCCCATTTGACAGCGATATTGCCGCCCATGACGAAATACGCGGGCCGGCTGAAGTCGGGATCCCCGTGGATGATCGTGCCCTGGCTTGGCCCGATCCATTGCGCATTGACCGAAAGGTGGCCGCGCACGCCCTCACCCAGCGGCTGCGTGTATTCAGCGGACGTCGCAACCGTGTATTCCGGCACACCCGGCACGCGGTCGCCCTTCTGGACACCAAGGATCGTCACGGGATCAACAATCTTTGCCGACGTGTAATTGCCACCGAGTGTCACGCGAAAGTGATCGGTAATTCGATCACTCAGTTCGGCCTCGATACCCCGGCTCTCGGCACTGCCGATGTTGTCCTTGATATCGAACGTGCAGGTCGGAAGGATGATGTCGGTCTGGATGTTGTTCCAGCGGATATCAAACACCGCGCCCGAGACCGTCAGGGCGTTGTCGAAGGCGCGGGTCTTCGCGCCGAGTTCGTAGCTCCACAGACTGTCCGACTTATAGGCCGGCGGCGCCTGCGTAAGCCCGAGCAGCGCGAGATCGCTGCTGCAGAGGGGGACCGGCACCGGACGGTTCACGCCACCATCACGGTATCCCTCCGCCGCGGAGGCGTAGACAAGCGTGCTCGGCGTGATTTCGTAGGACACGGCCGCCTTTGGGGTGGTTGCCGAGCCGCTGGCGGAGCCGCTGTAGGGCGGCGTGCCGCTCGCAAAGTACCCTGCGGTCTGGAACGCCAGCGTCTCGGTCGCCTGTTCGTAGCGGGCACCGGCCGTGAGCTTCAACCCCTTAACCGGCATGTACGTGACCTGGCCGAAAATCGCTTTCTGCTCGTTAACAAACTCGCTGAACGCGTAATAGACAAGGTCATTGGTAAACGGATCGCCCAGCAGCGCATCCGTCGTGCTGCTGTAGTACTGCTGGAACGTGGCGCCGAAACCGGGGATGTGTTCGTTGTCGAGCAGCCCGGTCCGGCCCCGCGAGTAGTAGAGTCCCGCAAGCCACGACCACGTATCGTCAGGGCCCTGCTTTGACGCCAGCCGAAGCTCTTCATGAACCTGGTTGACGTTGGTGTTGAACTGCACCGGCGCGGCCAGCGCCCCAAGTGCTGCCTCGCCCGCAGGTACGCGCGGCGACAGCGCCTGAAGCGGTCCGTAAGGTCCGGCGATAAAACCGCTGTCGTAGACCGTGCCGTCAATGTTCCGCTCGTCGTTACGCCAGAAATAACCGGTGATTGATGTCAGATCTGACCAGCCGAAGTCATACTTAACGGACAGGCTCGTCATCGCGTATTCATCCCGCGCCGTTTCCGGAACGAGAGTCGGTGACTGGAACTGCGGCAGCGCGAGACTGTACGTGTCCTGGCCACCCGTCGACACGCGCTGCAGGAAGACCGCCGGCGTGATCGACAACGCATCGGTCGGTTTCCACTCGAGCGTCGCGCGAACCACCGAGGTGTTGACGGTGTTGATGCGGGTTGCGGCCAGGGGCCCGTTCGGCGTGCCGCTGGGACCCACCGGAAACCTATCGATCCAGCCACTCAGGTGGTCGTAAAGCGCGCCCAAGCGGATAGCCGCCACCCCGTCGGCCAGCGGCACGTTCACGACGCTGTCCGCCTCGTAGTTCAGTCCACCGCGCTGGGTGCCGCCGATCGATGTGTTGGCGCTGCCACTGAACCGGTGGAGGTCGGGCTGGTTACTGACGAAGTGGATCGTTCCGCCCATGCTCCCGGCGCCCCACAACGTGCCCTGGGGCCCGCGCAGCACTTCAACCCGGTCGATGTCAAAGAACCGCGGCTCCGTCGCGCCGGTCGAGTAGATGTTCAGGACGCTGATGGGAACGTCATCAAGGTAAATGCCGGTTGTCGCCGACCCGGCCTGCGAGGCGATACCCCGGATCTCGATATTCGACTGCCCAGGCCCGCCGAAACTGGTGAACGACACGTTAGGCACGGCACGGGACAGATCGGCGTAGTCCGCGATGTGGGCATCCTCGAGCGCGGAGCCCGAGACCGCGGAAATACTGATCGGAACCTTGCTCAGCGACTCGCTCGTTTTCTGCGCGGTGACGACGATCTCGCCAAGCTCGGGATCCTTGTCGGCCGCGGCCGTCGGGGCTCCGTACAGCACGAGCCCAATGGACATGGCGAGCACGCCGCCGAAGGCAGGAAGACGGTTCATGGGCTCTCCTCGGGCAGGATCGACAGGGATTGCACGGGCACGGGACGGGGCGGCAACGGCCTGAACTCCGTGCCCTCCAGTCCGAAAGCGCGCGGACCGACCACGGCAAGCGCCTCCGGGGTGCGGAGCAGGTCGTGGCAGGGCAGCGCAAGAATCGCGACCCGCTGCCCGTAGCGAAGCAGGTCCGTCGAAATGGCGTGCCCCGTGTCGACGTCAAGGATCACGATGAGGTCAGGCACGCAGACCTCGACGGTGCCATCACGCTCGAAGGTCAGGAACTCGTTCTGGAAGACGACCGACGCGCGCGAACCCGCGTGCGCACCGATCCCCTCGAGCGCGATCTCCCCCACCGCGAATCCGCCGCGCAGATGGCGCTTCAGGTCCACGATCTTGGCATCGATGAGGTGCACGCCCGCCTCCTCGGCACAGATGAGCGGGATTGCGCTCACGTGCTCGCGATTGGCGCGCAGAACGAGCCGCCCGATGTTGATCGCCTGCGATACCGTCGCCGGCACGGCCGCACGCTTCGCGTGCCGGCCGCTCATCGGCGCTTCGGCACCGGTCGCCGAGCCACCCATGGTCACGACACACGATCGCGCCAGCCGTTCGTACCAGACTTCACTTACCGCTTTCTGGAACAGCACGACGTTGCCATGCTCATCGGCAAGCGCGGCCGGGGTTGAGTGATGTCCGTAGATGCTGGTGGTCGTCATCTGCATTTCCGGGAACGCGCGCCCGCATCCGTCTGCATCGACGACCGGCAGGTCCGCGGCGGCTGCCGTAATCATCGGCTCCAGCGCGTTACCGCCACCGATCTCGGAGGACATGAGTGCCGTCACCTGCCGACCGGCGAAGGCCTCCTGCGCGCGCAGCGCGCGAAGCCCCTCGCCTCCCTCCGCGAGTTTCTCGATCGAAACCGTGGGTGCCCCGATGCCACCCAGGGTCATGACCAGCGAGTCGTCGTCCAGTTCCTCGAGGGCAATCAGCCGTATTCGCTCGCCGCGCCGTAGCGCCTGCTGGCAACGCAGCTTCGCAATGTAGGGGCTACCGCCACCGCCGGTGCCTAGGATCGCAGCGCCGATTGCCAGCGCCTCAATGTCGGCTTCGTTCAAGTCACGCATGGTTTTCCTAGAATACGCGGTCGCCCACAACTTTTACTCTCACCCGGGTCGCGTTGCCCCGAAGGTACGCGAGGGGTACGTCCTCACGCTCGGTGACGACAATGGAGTCAGGGAGTGCACCGGCGGCGATCGCCTTGTCACGCGCGCCGGCCTCGGCCTCGGCCAGGGCTGCCTCCCGTGTCATCGCTTCAAGCGAGCAGATCCTGTCCACCTCGCCGCTGACCTGGGCGATGGCCGCACCGATGGCATTCGCGGCCGCAAAGTGGGCGGGCCGGCGTACCTCGAGTCCGGCGAGGCGCTCGGGCATCAGGATGCTGCCACCGCCGACCGCCACCACCGGGATGGGTTCGGGCGACAGTCGGCAGCGGTCAACGGCGTCCGCGAGTCGCTGGGCAATCACGTTCCCGCAACGCTCGACCAATCCGCGATCAAGACCCCGGACGCATGCGGCATCGCCGATATCTGCCCAGCCAGCGGCTACCGCGATGTCGGTCGCGGTCAGCGTACGGCCGCCGAATACGAGGGCTTCGCCGGTCAACCGGTAACCGACACTCACCGGACCCACGTCGGTACGCGTGCCGCGGTCCGTGACAACCGAGCCGCCCCCAAGCCCGATGCTGAAGACGTCCGGCATGCGGAAGTTCGTGCGCACGCCCCCGACCTCCACGGTCGTGGTCGCCTGCCGCGGGAACCCCTTACTAAGCAGACCGATATCGGTCGTCGTGCCACCGATATCGACGACGATCGCCTCCTGCAGTCCCGACAGGAACGCCGCGCCACGCATCGAGTTGGTGGGCCCGCTGGCAAAGGTCAATACCGGGAATTGTCGCGCCGCTTCCGCATCCAGCAACGTGCCGTCGTTCTGGCTGAGAAAGACCGGACAGGTCAGGCCACAACGCGCCACGCCTTCGCGCAGCGACGCCACGGTACGGCGGGCAAGCGCGTGCAGCGAGCTGTTGAGTATCGTCGCACTCTCACGCTCCATCAGCCCGAGTTGGCCCATCGCCGACGACACGGTGATCGTCGCCCCCGGCACGGCATCGCGGAGGATGGCAGCGGCTTCGCGCTCAAACTCGTCCCGCACGGGCGAGAAGATTCCACTGATCGCGATTGCACCGAGGCCCTTGTGCCGGATGTCCTGCCCGATCCGCTGCAAGTCAGGCAGGTCGAGCGGCGAAATCGGCGAGCCATCGAACTCAGCGCCACCCGTTGTCAGGTAGACGTGATTGCCGACGGCCTCGTGAAGGTCCGCCGGCCAGTCGACCATCGGCGGCAGACACTGCCCCGCCGGCAAGCACAGGCGCACGACCGCGGTCGGGCTGAGGTGCCGCCGCTCGATCACCGCATTCGTGAAATGCGTGGTGCCTATCACCACCAGACCCACGTCCGTCGGTGCAATCGCCGCGCTCGCCAGCACCTCGCTCAGCGCAGCCATCAGGCCCGCCGTGACGTCGGCGGACGTCGGCACCTTCACCACTGCGCGGATGTCCCTGCCATCCATGACCACGGCATCAGTATTCGTGCCTCCCACATCGATACCGATCCGGATCATGCTCGCCCCTTATTGTCGTGCCGCAAGGAAGCTACCCCAGCTCCCTTGTTCGATGCAACAGAACCCGGACGGGGCTCAACGCGCGATGACGGCGCGCCAGCGCAGGCCCGCAAAGACCAGCGCTGCGACCCCCAACGCATCAATCGCTGCGATACCCGACAGCCGCAGGTAGCCCATCGAGCCCAGAACGGCGACGAGGGCACCGCTTGCCCACGCAATGAGCGCCTGGGGCTCGACGCGCCGTATCCGCTGATAGGCACCCGCGCCGTAGTCCGCCGGCCGGACAAGGAAATAGTCAAGGACGATGACGCTCGCCACTGGCACGAACACGATCGAGAGATAAAAGAGGAATGCAAGAAAATGATCGAGAATATGGACAAACGCGGCCAGAGTGCCGACCAGCCCGCAAAGCACCGTGGCGCGCTCACGTCGCAGCAGCGGCAGCGCGGCATCAACACTCAGGCCCGCGCTGTAGAGGTTCAGTGCATTCAGCACCCAGCTGCCACTGAAGACGATCGCAAATGCTCCCGCACCAAGCCCCATGAAGAGCATGAGATCGAGGATCTCAACCCGACCCGTCGCAAGGGCCGCGAGCCCGCCGATCACCGGCACCGCAGCACCACTGACGAGGTAGGTCAGGACAGCCGTCCACACCGCGCCAGTCGTCGTGCCAATGAAGCGGCAGGTATCCGGCATGATCACCGCACCAACGATATAGCCGCCGACCACGGCGGATACGGCATCACCGAAAGACATGCCGGCCGCCGGTGCCCGGCTGAGCAGTAAGTCAATCGACCCGTGTCCGAGCGCGTTGGCGAGCATAAAGGCGCACACGACACACAAGACCGGCACGATCAGAACGGACAGGAAGTTTATGGCCCGCAGTCCAAC
>CAITAM010000211.1 GCA_903890265.1 uncultured Pseudomonadota bacterium
AGGCGCTCAGGCGCCACGGACGCCACGCGTGACGCGCGCCGTGGGCCTCGCTGTTCGGCTCCTCGCGCTGGCGCTCCTGGTTGGCTTCCTGTGCCTGCCGCAGCGGTTCGCGCCGCTGTTCGCGCCATTCACCGAATACGGCGCGCCGCCCATCTACGACCAGGGCAGTCTGCTCGGGCTCGCGCTCGCGCACGTCGGCCTCGTGCTCGTCTCGACCCTGCTGAGTTCGGTCGTCGCGATTGGTCTGGCGATCCTCGTCACCCGCCCGAGTGGCGCCGAGTTCCTGCCGCTGTCGCGCTCGCTCGTCAACATCGGCCAGACGTTCCCGCCGGTCGCGGTGCTCGCCATCGCCGTGCCGCTGGTCGGCTTTGGCCTCCTGCCGACGCTGATCGCGCTGATCGCCTACGGCCTGCTGCCGGTCTTTGAGAACACCGTGAGCGGCCTGCGCGGCTGTCCGCCCGAGGTGCTGGAGGCCGCCGACGGCATGGGACTCGATGCCCGGGCCCGCCTCTGGCAGGTCGAGCTGCCGCTCGCGCTGCCGCTCATCCTCGAAGGGGTGCGGCTGTCGATGGTGGTCAGCGTCGGTACGGCGACCCTCGGTTCGACCGTCGCGGCGAAGGGGCTCGGCGAGGTGATCATCGCCGGGTTATTGTCAAATAACACCGCCTTCATCCTGCAGGGCGGGCTCGTGACCGGGCTCCTCGCGATCCTCCTCTACGACGGCATGGCGGCCCTCGAAAAGACCGTGCTGTTGCGTCTTCATGTCGACTGAGTCGTTGTAACAACGCCCGATCCCCGGGTTAGACTCGTGCAGCGGAACAGGATGCTCTGCTGCCGGAGGCCAATGAGTTCGACACTGGACAAGCTCGGGACGCGCGCGGGTCGTGCGGCGGTAGCCGTCGAATGGCCGACGCTTCTCCTGCTGTTGCTGACCTTCGCCGCCTGGCTCGCCCTGACCGCGC
This sequence comes from uncultured Pseudomonadota bacterium, assembly GCA_903890265.1. Lineage (GTDB taxonomy): Bacteria > Pseudomonadota > Gammaproteobacteria > Steroidobacterales > Steroidobacteraceae > CAIKMS01. The sequence goes on from CAITAM010000211.1 coordinate 963, forward strand.
TGGTCCCGAGAGCGGGGTCGCCCTGGCTCCTGCCGCTGCTCGCGGTGCTCCTCACGTTCCACAGTTCGCTGCAGCACGAGCTCGTGCACGGCCACCCGACCCGCTGGCGGCAGGTCAACCGGGCGCTCGGCATGGTGCCGCTGGCGTTCTGGCTGCCGTTCGAGCGCTACCGCCAGACCCACCTCGTGCATCACGTGAACGAGCGACTGACCGACCCGCTCGATGACCCCGAGTCGCGTTACTACACCCCGGAAACGCTGGCGGCGATGTCACCGGCCGCCCGGTTCATGGCCCGTGCCCAGGCGACTTTCGTCGGCTGGATCGTCATCGGCTCGTTCTGGCGGGTGGGCCTCTTCCTCGCCAGCGAAGCGCGCGCGGCCTGGCGCGGTGAGCGCGGCCTGCGGGCGATCTGGGCCGAGCACCTGCTGTGGTGCCTGCCGGTGGCGGCCTGGCTCGTCGCCGTCGGCTTCCCGCTGTGGCTGTACGCGGTGGCCGTGATCGTGCCGTCGAACGGGCTTTTGCTCGTGCGCTCCTACTGCGAACACCGCGCCACGAGCGCGGTCGATGGCCGCACCGCGATCGTCGAGCACTGCTGGTTCTTCGGGCCGCTGTTCCTCAACAACAACCTGCATGCGCTGCATCACGAGGACCCGAGCCTGCCGTGGTACCGCTACCACGAGCGCTACCGCGAACGGCGCGAGGCCCTGATCGAGGCCAACGGCGGTCTCGTCTACCGCTCCTACTTCGAGATCGCCCGCCGGTACTTCGTGCGCCCGCACGACGCGCTGCAGCATCCGTTCGGCCGGGCGCCGCTCAGCCGACGCGCCTGAGTGACGGGCGGCGCGCTTTGCGTCGCCGGAATCGCTCCGTTATCGTGGCTGCGGTCGCCGGCGCTGCCTGCCGGCCTGCCCGCCCATGGCCGGAGTCCGTCGATGCCCGAGTCCACGCCGCTGTCGTCCGTCGAGGCCCGAGTGGCCGCCCTGATCGGTGCCCGCCGTCCCGGTCACGCGCTCGACCGGGCGTTCTACACCGATCCGTCGATCTTCGCGCTGGACCTCGAGCGGCTCCTGCTGCGCCGCTGGTTCTGTGCCGGGCACGAGAGCCGCATTCCGGCGCCGGGCGACTATTTCACCGTCAACCTCGGGCGCGAGTCCGTGATCGTCGTGCGGGCGGCGGACGGTCGGGTCCGAGCGCTGCTGAACGTCTGCCGCCACCGCGGCTCGCGGCTCTGCGACCAGAAGAGCGGTCACGTCAGCGGCGGGCGCTTTACCTGTCCCTACCACGCCTGGACCTACGACCTCGACGGCCGGCTGCTCGCCGCACGGCAGATGGCGGCGGATTTCGACGCCTCGGCGTCGGGTCTCAGGCGGCTGTCCGTCGAGATTGCCGAGGGACTGATCTTCCTCTGCTTCGCCGATTCGCCGCCGGACTTCTCGCGCGCGAGGGACGCGCTGCGGCGCTCCGCGGGCGTCCACGGCTGGGGCCGGGCCAAGGTCGCGCACAGCGAGACCTACACCATCCGCGCCAACTGGAAGCTCGCGGTCGAGAACTACATGGAGTGCTACCACTGCCAGCCGGCGCACCCGGAGTTCGCACGCCGCCACGTGTACTCAAGGCCCCCCGACACGACCGAGGCGCTGGAGGTGGCGGCCCGCGCCCGCTCGCTCGCGCAGGGAATCGTGATCGAGGACCTGGACGAGTACGGGCCGAACCTCGTGCCGGGCGGCGAGTCGGTCTCGATCCTGCGCAGCGCGCTGTTCGAGGGCATGCAGACCGCCTCGCCCGACGGCGCGCCGGTGGCGCCGCTGATGGGCGACTTCACGGCCCATGACGGCTCCTCGACCTATTTCGATATCGGTCCCGTCAGCGATTTCCTGGCCTACGCCGACCACGGCGTCATGTACCGCTTCATTCCGCGCGAGGCCGAGCTCACCGAGATGGAGGTCGTCTGGCTGGTCGATGCGAACGCGGTCGAGGGCAGGGACTACGACGTCGAGCGGCTCACCTGGCTCTGGCGGGCGACCAGCATCGAGGACAAGAAGATCATCGAGATGAACGCCGAGGGCGTTGCCTCGGCGTACTTCGTGCCGGGACCCTACGCGCGCCAGGAGGCGTACGCCGGGCGCTTCGTCGACTGGTACCTGGCCGAACTCGGCGCGCGCGACACGCCGGTGGGCGGCAGCGGCCGCGCCTGGCGGGTCGCCGGTCGCTGATCCCGTCCGCGCCTGCCGCCGCGACGGGCGGGGCGGGCGCCGCAATGGCGTATGATCGCCGCCCTCGGCCGCGCACGCGGCGCGGCGGGGATCGCGGTGGAGAAGGCAGCAGGCGACGCTTCGGGCGCGGGTTACCGGCGCTGGGTGCTGACGGTGCTCGTCATCGTCTACGGCTTTAATTTCATCGACCGCCAGATCATCGGCATGCTGGCCGTGCCGATCAAGCGCGACCTCAACCTCAGCGACGGCCAGCTCGGCCTGATGGGCGGGCTCGCCTTTGCGCTCCTGTACACGCTGCTGGCCGTGCCGGTGGCGCGCTACGCCGACCGTGGCCGGCGGGTGCGCGTGCTTGGCGCGTCACTCGCGCTCTGGAGCCTGATGACCGCGCTGTGCGGTTCGGCGCTGTCGTTTACCCAGCTCTTCCTCGGCCGCGTCGGCGTCGGGGTGGGCGAGGCGGGTGGCGTGGCGCCTGCGCATTCGCTGATCAGCGACTACTTCCCGGCCGGCGAGCGGGCCCGCGCGCTCGGCATCTACGCCCTCGCGGTGCCGCTTGGCAGCGCGCTCGGCATCGTGGCCGGCGGGTACCTGGCGAGCGTCGCCGACTGGCGTTTCGCGTTTCGCGTGGTCGGCATCGCCGGGCTCCTCTTTGCGCCCGTCGTCGGCTGGTCGCTGCGCGAGCCCGTCGCCCGCGCGACACCCGCGGCCACCGTCGGGCTTCGGGAAGCGGTGGGCCTGCTCGTCGGCAACGTCAGTTTTGTCGCGCTCGCGCTTGGCGCGGGGATCGGCTCGATCGCGGGCTACGGCGTGCTCTTCTGGCTGCCGTCGTTCTACGTGCGCACGTTCGGGCTCACGCTCTGGCACGCCTCGCTCGGCTTTGCCGCGGTGCTGGCCGTGGGCGGCGTGGTCGGCATCGTGCTCGGCGGGCGGCTCGGCGACCGGCTCGGGGCGGCGGCACCCGGGCGCTACGCGCTGGTCGCGGCGGCAGGCTTTGCCGGCGCGGCACCGCTCTTTGCGCTCGCGCTGCTCGCGCCGAACGCGACGCTGTCGCTCGCGCTCCTCGTGCTGCCGCTCGCCTTTGCGCTCGGCTGGCTCGGTCCCGCGTACGCCGCCGTGCAGCGCCTCGCGGGGGAGGGCCTGCGCGCCACGGCGGCGGCCGTCTTCCTCTTTGTCGTCAACCTCATCGGACTCGGCGTCGGGGCGCCGCTGATCGGCCTGTTGTCCGATCGTTTTGCGCCCTTGGCCGGTACCGCGGCGCTGCGCAACGCGCTGCTCGTCGCGCTCCTGACCTACCCGGTCGGTGCGCTGTTCTTTGCCTTCGCCGCCACACGCCTCGGCGCGGACAGCCGGCGCGTGGCCGAGGAGGCGCTGCGGCGGGCGCGGCCACACGCGCCGGCCGGGGCGGGGCCGCGGCCGTGAGCGCGCCGGTCGGCGCGCTGACGCTCGGGCAGGTGGCGCGCAGCGTGGCCAACCTCGAGGCCTCGCTCGCCTGGTACCGCGATTGCCTCGACCTGCCGCTCCTCTACCGGTTCAGCACGCTGGCCTTCCTCGGCCTCGGCCCGACCCGCCTCCTGCTGACCGAGAAGCAGCCGGTCGAGGCGGAATCCATCCTGTACTTTGCCGTGCCCGATCTCGCGGCGCGCCAGGCGCTGCTCGAGGCGCGGGGCGTCGTGTTTCGCGGCGTTGCGCAGCGCGTCTACACCCATGCCGACGGCGCGCAGGAGTGGATGAGCTTCTTCGACGACCCGGACGGGCGGCCGCTCGCGCTCGTCGAGCAGCGCGCACCGGCTGCGCCTCAGGTGCCCGGCAGGCGGTAATCGCGAAACTGCTCGCGCAGCTTCATCTTCTGCAGCTTGCCGGTCGCGGTGTGTGGCAGCTCCGCGACGAACTCGATCGCGTCCGGCAGCCACCACTTGGCCACGCGGCCGGTGAGGTAGCTCGTCAGTGCCTCGGCGGTGAGTGCAGCACCGGGCTTTGCCACCACCACGAGCAGCGGCCGCTCCTGCCAGGTCGGGTGGTGCACGCCGATCGCGGCCGCCTCCGCGACCCCCGGGTGGCCGAGTGCCGCGTTCTCGAGATCGATCGAGGAGATCCACTCGCCGCCCGACTTGATGACGTCCTTCGCCCGGTCGGTGATGTACAGGTAGCCGTTGTCGCTGATGGTCGCGATGTCGCCGGTGTCGAAGAACCCGTCGGCGTCCAGGATGGGACCGGCGTCGCTGCCAAAGTAGGCCGCTGCCACCCAGTGCCCGCGGATCAGCAGGTGACCCGGCGAGGCGCCGTCGCGCGGCAGCACGCGGCCGTCGTCGGCCGTGATGCGAAACTCGACGCCGTACGGTGGCCGGCCCTGGCTTGCCTGCAGGGCGACCCGGGCCTCGAGGTCCGCGCCGTCGTGCTCGGCGCGCGGGGTGCAGGTGGTGCCGAGCGGGGAGGTTTCCGTCATGCCCCAGGCGTGCAGCACCCGCGCACCGAAGACCCGCTCGAACTCGAGCACGAGGGCGGGCGGCGCGGCCGAGCCGCCAACCAGCACGCGCCGCAGCCTGAGCTCGTCGCGCGGCTTGAGGCCCTCGCGCGCGACGTAAGCCATGAGCCCGAGCCAGACGGTCGGCACGCCAAGCGTCAGCGTGACCGCTTCGGCGCGCAGCAGGGAATAGAGGCTTGCGCCGTCGAGGTGCGCGCCGGGCAGCACGAGCTTGGCGCCGGTCATGGCCGCCGTGTACGGCGTGCCCCAGCCGTTGACGTGGAACATCGGCGTGCAGACGAGGATCGATTCCAGCGCCGAGACGCCCATGCCATCGACCATGCCGCAGGACATGGCATGCAGCAGCGTCGAGCGGTGGCTGTAGAGCACGCCCTTCGGGTGGCCGGTGGTGCCGGACGTGTAGCAGAGCGACGAGGCCGCGGTCTCGTCGAGCGCCGGCCAGTCGATGGACGGGGACTCCGGCGCGAGCAGATCCTCGTACGCCACGAGGTTCGGGATCGGCGCGTCGGGCAGGTCCTCGCGCGCGCAGAGCGCGACGTAGGTGTGCACGTGCGTGAGGCGTGTGGCGAGGCTCGCCACGAGCGGCGCGAAGGTCACGTCGAAGAACAGCACGCGGTCCTCGGCGTGCGTCAGCATGTACTCGATCTGCTCGGGGAAGAGCCGCGGATTGGCGGTGTGCAGGACGATGCCGGCACCGGACACGCCGAAGAAGAGCTCGAGGTGCCGGTAGCCGTTCCACGCGAGGGTCGCGACGCGCTCGCCAGGCTCGACCCCGAGGCGGCGCAGCGCGTGCGCGACCCGGGCGGCCCGCTCGGCAATACCCGCCCAGGTCGTTCGATGGATCGGACCCTCCACCGTGCGCGAGACGATCTCGACCTTGCCGTGCTCGCGCGCGGCGTGCGTCAGCAGCCCCGAGATCAGGAGCGGGTGGTGCTGCATCAGTCCCTGCATCATCGGCGGATCCTTCAAGTTCCTCGTGCGCGATTGCAGTCTAGGGCAGTCCGGCGGCGACGCCTACCCGGCCCCTCGCGTGGCAGGGCGGACGACGGCGCGCCTGCGGCGGTCGTGCACCGGTCGCGCGGGTGAGGTGGGATACTGGTGCCGGGTCGGTGGGGACGGGAGCCGGACGATGACGCGGTCAGCCGCGACCGGGTCGCCCTTCTGGGCTGCGCGACGGGTACTGCTCGCGAGCCTGACGGGGACGGCGGTCGAGTTCTACGATTTCTACATCTATGCCACGGCGGCGTCGCTCGTGTTCGGGGCGCTGTTCTTCCCGTCGCAGTCGGTGGCGAGCGCCCAGCTCTCGTCCTATGCCACCTTCGCCGTGGCGTTCGTGGCGCGGCCGATCGGCGCGCTGGTGTTCGGCCATTACGGCGACCGGGTGGGGCGCAAGGCGACGCTCGTGGCGTCGCTGCTGCTGATGGGCGGTTCGACGTTCGCGATCGCCTTCCTGCCGGGCTACGCCCGGGCAGGCCTCGCGGCACCGGTGCTGCTGTGCGCGCTGCGCTTCGGGCAGGGCTTTGGTCTCGGTGGCGAGTGGGGCGGCGCGGCACTGCTCGCGGTCGAGAACGCGCCGGCGGGCTACCGCGGCCGCTTTGGCATGTTCCCGCAGCTCGGCGCGCCGGTCGGCTTCGTCGCCGCCAACGGGCTCTTCCTGCTGCTCGGCCTTATCCTGCCGGCGGCCGATTTCGAGCGCTACGGCTGGCGGCTGCCATTCCTGTTCAGCGCCGTGCTGGTGGGACTTGGCCTGTGGGTACGCCTGCATGTCGCCGAGACGCCGGCCTTTCGTGCCCTTGTCGCGAGCGAGCGGCCGGCCGCGGTGCCGCTGCGCGAGGTGTTGGTCAGTCATCCCGCGGCCTGCCTCGCGGGCACGGCGGGCGTGATCGCCTGCTTTGCCCTCTTCTACATCGCCACGGCCTTTGCGCTTGGCTACGGCACCCACACGCTCGGGATCCCGCGCACCGAGTTTCTCGGCCTGCAGCTCGTGGCGATCCAGTGCCTGCTGGTCAGCATTCTCGTCGCCGGCTCGCTGACCGACCGGCTCGGCGCGCGCGCGGTGCTCGTGGGCGGTGCCGGCGCGACGGTGCTCGTCGGTGCGCTGACGCCCGTGCTGCTCGGGCGCGGCGATGCGCCCGGGGCGCTCGCGTTCATGGCGGCGGCGCTGTTCGTGATGGGCTTCGTGTACGGGCCGCTCGGGGCGTGGCTCACCGGTCTCTTTCCCGCCCGGGTCCGCTACACCGGCGTCTCGCTCGCCTTCAACCTTGGCGGCATCCTGGGCGGTGGCCTCGCGCCCGTGCTCGCCCAGCGGCTCGCCGCGAGCGGCGGCCTCGCGCCGGTCGGTCTCTACCTGTCGCTGGCCGGGCTGGCGAGCCTTGCCGGGGTACTGCTGGCACCCCGGTCGCCATGAGCCGACCGCCATGAGTCGACCGCTGCGGATCACAACGGTCATGCGCACTTCGCTACACTGCGCGCGCAGTCGATGCGGTGATCGGCGGCAGGCGCTGACGAGGCACGGAGGTCCGCGATGACGACGGTCGAGATTCTGGACAGGCTGGTGGGCTTTGCCACGGTGAGCCGTGACTCCAACCTGGAGCTGATCGGCTTTGTGCAGGACTACCTCAGCAGCCGCGGCATCGAGTCTCGGCTCTACCGCGATCCGACCGGCACCAAGGCCAATCTCTACGCGTCCGTCGGGCCGCGCGACCGGGGCGGCGTGCTGCTGTCCGGCCACACCGACGTCGTCCCGGTCGATGGCCAGCGCTGGAGCTCGGACCCGTTTACGCTGACCGCCCGCGGCGGCGCCTACTACGGGCGCGGTGCGGCGGACATGAAAGGCTTCCTGGCCTGCGCGCTGAGCGCCATCGACCGGGCCCGCTCGCGGACCCTCTCGACCCCGCTGGAACTCGCGTTTTCCTACGACGAGGAGTTTGGCTGCCTCGGCGTGCGCTCGCTCGTCAGTGACATGGCGAGCTGGACGCACCGGCCGCGTTTTTGCATCGTGGGCGAGCCGACCGAGCTTAAGATCGCGACCGGCCACAAGGGCAAGACGGTGCTGCGCGCGACCTGCCACGGCCTCGCCGCGCACTCGTCGCATCCGCAGCGCGGCGTCAATGCGATCTACCTCGCCACCGACTTCATCACCCGGGTGCGTGCGCGGCAGCGCGACATCGAGATGCACGGCCGGCGTGACACGGGCTTCGAGGTGCCGTACACGACCGTGCACGTGGGCCTCATCCGCGGCGGCAGTGCGGTCAACATCGTGCCGGACCGCTGCGAGCTCGAGCTCGAGGTGCGCAACCTCGCCGGTGACGACCCGGCGCGGGTCGTCGCCGGCATTCGCGAGGACGCCCAGGCGGCGGGCGCGCAGACCGACCGCGGCCTCGCGGCCGCCGGCATCGAGCTTGGCGTGGTCAGCGAATACC
>CAITAM010000212.1 GCA_903890265.1 uncultured Pseudomonadota bacterium
CGGCTGGGTGTCGGTGTACATGACGGCCCCGTCCTACGAGGCCCAGGCGCGCGTCTACGTCGACGTGACCTCGGCCCTCAAGCCGCTGCTGCAGGGGCTCGCGGTCGACCAGAACGTCGATTCGCAGCTCAACTACGTGCGCCAGACCATGCTCTCGCGTCCGGCACTGGAGAAGGTCGCGCGCCAGACCGAGCTTGATCTGCGGGCGAAGACGCCGACCGAGCGGGAGCGCCTCATCGACTCGCTGCAGAAGAAGATCCTGATCGAGTTCGCGAACGGTCCCGAGAAGTCGGCCGACAAGCTCTACACGATCACCTACCAGGACTCGAACCGGCCGATGTCGCTCGCGGTCGTGACGAAGCTCCTGAACACCTTCGTCGAGGACTCGATGGGCGCCGGGCGCGCGGGCTCGGCGAACGCGCAGCGCTTCCTGCGCGACCAGATCAAGGAAGTCGAGCAGCGCCTCGCCGAGGACGAGGCGCGGGTCGCGGAGTTTCGCAAGAAGAACTTCGGCCTCATGCCGGGCGAGCAGGGCGACTACTACACGCGGCTGCAGAACGAGACCGAGGCCCTGAAGAAGACCCAGAGCCAGCTCGCGATCGCGGTCACCCGCCGCGACGCGCTGTCCCGCCAGCTGCACGGCGAGACGCCGTTCGTGCCGGGCGAGAAGGCGCCCGCCGCCGGCAGCGGCGCCGGCACCGCGCTCGGCGCGAGCGACACCTCGTTCCGCCTCAAGGAGGCGGAGTCGAAGCTCGAGGAACTGAAGCTCAAATACACCGACAAGCACCCCGAGGTCATCGCGCTCGAGGAGACCATCGGCCAGCTGAAGGAGCGGCGCCAGGCGGAGCTGGCCGCGATCAAGCGCGGCGACCCGGCGGCGGCCTCGCTCTCCGGGCTGTCGTCGAACCCGGTCTACCAGAACATCCAGCTGCAGCTCAACCAGGCGGACGTCGAGGTCGCCTCGCTCAAGGGCGAGATCAGCGACCGCCAGGCGCGGATCGCGGAACTCGACCACGCGAAGAACGTCGCCCCGGAGATCGAGGCGGAGTTCGCGCGTCTCAACCGTTCCTACGGCGTCACGAAGGCGCAGTACACCTCGCTCGTCGAGCGCCTCGAGAAGGCGAAGCTCTCCGAGCAGGCGACGGACGCGGGATCCATCAAGTTCGAGGTCATCGATCCGCCGGCCGCCAAGATCGAGCCGGTGAAGCCGAACCGCCCGCTGCTGACGAGCGTCGTGTTCCTCGCGGCGCTCGCCGCGGGGATTGCGCTCGCCTGGGTGCTCGGCCAGCTGCGACCGGTCTACGACACCGCGCACCGGCTCGCCGATGACACGGGCCTGCCGATGCTGGGCGCGGTGTCGCGCACGGGCCAGGCGCAGGCGAGGGTCTCGCAGCGGGTGGCGATGCTGCGCTTAGGCGCGGCGACGGCGGCGCTGCTCGTGGTCTACCTCTGCATTCTCGGACTGCAGGCCGGTGGTTTTTTCCCCAACGGCCTCTCGGGGTGATGTCATGAGCCGAATCGAAGAAGCCATTCTCAAGGTCAAGGCGCAGAACCTGGCCAGTGCCCAGACGAGCGCCCAGACGAGTGCCCAGACGAGCGCCCCGGCGGGCACGCCGGCCGGCGCTGCGCCGGCAGGCCAGGGCAATGTCCCCCACGGCCAGGCGGCGATGCCCGCCGAGGCGCGTGCCGAACCGCCGTCGGTCGGCCAGCCGACCGCCGCGACCGCGGCGACGCCCTCGACGTCCGGGACCTGGCGGATGCCGCCGTCCGACCTCCTGTCCACGACCGCGATGTACGCGAGCGTCGTCGCGAACCCGAAACGGCCGGTCCGCAC
>CAITAM010000213.1 GCA_903890265.1 uncultured Pseudomonadota bacterium
CACCATGAAATACATCAGGCCGACCCTGCCGACCATGAGCACGACGGGCGAGAGTCCGCCTGGACCGGCGGCCGCACCAGCGGCCTGCGCTTGCGCAGCCGAAATCAGGAAATCCATCGTGTAGTCACCGCGTTGATGTTTGTGTTGCCAGCCGTCGATTATGCCACAGCGCCATCCTGGCCCCCCTGTTCGGCATGAAAGCGCTTGGCAAAAGAGGCAAAGTCCCGGCGCTCGATGGCTTCACGCATCGTGCGCATAAGTTTCTGATAGAAATGGAGATTATGTAGCGTATTCAGATGGCAGCCGAGCACCTCGCCGCATCGGTCAAGGTGACGAAGGTAGGCGCGCGAGTAATTCCTGCAGGTGTAGCAGTCGCAGGCGGGATCGGGCGGCGAGTCGTCCTTCGCGTAGCGCGCGTTTCGGATATTCATCACGCCACCGGTGACGAACAGGTGCCCGTTACGGGCGTGCCGCGTCGGCATCACGCAGTCGAACATGTCGATGCCCCTTGCCACGGCGGCGACGAGATCTGCGGGGCGGCCCACGCCCATGAGGTAGCGCGGCCGGTCACGCGGCAGCAGAGGCACGGTCTCCTCGAGCACTCGCACCCGCTCCTCCTCAGGCTCGCCAACCGCGAGACCGCCCACGGCATAGCCCGCAAAGCCGATTCGGGTCAGGCCGCTGACCGAGGCCTCCCGCAGACTGCGATAGACGCCACCCTGCACGATGCCGAACACGACGCCCGGGGTGGCGCCGGCGTGGTAGGCCGCCGCACTCCGCTCAGCCCAGCGCAACGACCGCTCCATGGATTCGCGTGCTTCAGCCTCGGTGGCCGGATACGGCGTGCACTCATCGAATATCATGGCGATGTCCGAGCGCAGCGTGCGCTGGATCTGCATGGCAATCTCGGGCGTGAGGAACACCTCAGCACCGTCGACGGGCGAGCGGAACCGCACACCCTCCTCCGACAGCTTGCGTGAGGTCGAAAGACTGAACACCTGAAAGCCGCCGGAGTCGGTGAGTATCGGCCGCTCCCAGTGCATGAACCGATGCAGCCCGGAGTGAGCCTCGATGACTTCGAGGCCGGGCCTGAGCCAGAGGTGGAAGGTATTGCCGAGCAGGATGTCCGCGCCCGTGGCGCGGACGTCCTCGGGCGTCATCGCCTTGACGGTGCCGTAGGTTCCCACTGGCATGAACGCCGGCGTTTCGACGATTCCGCGCTCGAACTGCAGACGGCCTCGGCGGGCTACGCCGTCCTCGGCCAGGAGCTCGAATTTCACGACCTTGGCACCTCGCCGGGCGTCAGCAGCATCGCGTCACCGTAACTGAAGAAACGATAGCGCTGCTGCACGGCATGTCGGTAGGCCGCAAGGACGCGCTCGCGCCCACCAAAGGCACAGACCAGCACCATGAGACTGGACTCCGGAAGATGGAAGTTGGTCACGAGGACGTCGATGACACGAAACACATACCCCGGACGGATGAACAGCCGCGTCGGGCCGCGGTAGGCGGAGAGTGTGCCGCCGGCGGCCGCCGTTTCGAGGCTGCGCACGACGGTGGTCCCGACCGCCACGACGCGTCCACCGCGCGCGCGGGTCCTCGCCACCGCGTCGACGACGTCCTGACCGACCTCAAGCCACTCCTCGTGGAGCCGGACCTCATCCAGTGACTCCGCCCGCAGCGGTTGGTACGTGCCCGCGCCGACGTGCAGGGTCACATCGGCGAGCTCGACGCCGGAGTCCGTGAGCGCATCGAACATCGCCGCGTTGAAATGCAGACCGGCCGTTGGCGCAGCGACCGCGCCCGGAGCGCGGGCGTAGACCGTCTGGTAGCGCTCGCGATCGTCACCGCTGACCGGACGCCGGATATAGGGCGGCAGCGGCATTTCGCCGTGCGCTTCCAGGTACGGCACGACGGGGCGGTCGAACTCGAGCTCGGCAAATCCGTCCAGCACGGCCACGACCTCGGCCGTTGCGCCCCCCGGCAGGGCAATGCGCCGCCCGACCGGCGTCGCCTTGCTTGCGCGCATCTGCATCAGCGCGCGGTTTGGCCCGACGACCCGTTCAAGCATGAGTTCCACACGCCCGCCACTGGCCTTCGTGCCGTGAACCCGGGCCGGCAACACCCGCGTACTGTTGCGGACCAGCAAATCCCCGGCTCGAAGCAGAGACACGAGGTCAGAGAACTGGAGGTCCCTCGGCGGACCGGTGGGTTCATCCAGACTGAGCAGCCGACTCTCGCCGCGGACCCGGGGCGGCGCCTGGGCTATCAACTCCTCCGGCAGATCGAAGCCGAAATCGCTGCGCGACAGTTCACGGCGTGGGGGCTCTGGGTTGTCCATGGCGGGCGCATGGTAGCACCGCCGGCGAACGACCTTCGCTACCCCGGACAGGGTGCCGCGGGCGGCTGCGGCGTGCGCCGCACCGGCAGCGACAGAAGCGCACCGTCGCGGCGCACGACAACCTCCCGGCGAGCCCGGCCGAGGCGTGCCTCGGCATCGGCGAGCCCTGCCGCCGGTTCGCCATCAATCGCGACGAGAAGGTCGCCGGGCGCCAGCTCCGTGCCGGTGGCCGCGCTTTGGATACGAATGCCGTCCGCGTCCTGCACAAGCCGCGTGGGAGCACCCGACGCCGGCCTCGGCTCGGCGGGCAGGGTCAGGTAGAGGGGCCCGCTGGCGTTGCTGCCGGGCCGGCGCACCACGAGGTTCAGCGACGACCCGGCGGCCACCTGGCCCAGCACGGCCTGCCAGTCACCCTGCGCGCGAATCCGACACCCGTTGGCCGTGACGATACGGTCACCCTCCTTGAGGCCGGTACGCGACTCCACCGAATTCCCCGCGACGTGCCCGACACGCAGCCCGACCTGCCCGTCACCGGTCTCGTCCTGCACCCGAACGCCGCCGGTCGCGCCGTGGCCTACGGTGATCCGCGTTTCGTCCACGACTTGCGGCGCCGGCTCCTCGGCGGCCGAGGCGCGCCGGTCGACGGGGGCGAGCAAGGTGGCGATCAACAACGGGCTTGCGGCCCGTACGACGACGGCAACGAGGCGACGTTGGGCGGTCACGCGCCAGTGAGTAAACATGCGGGCGTCCTCCTACCCGGAGTGTCGGCCGGGCCGTGTTACGATTTAGGGGCAGCCGGGATGGCGGAATTGGCAGACGCAGTGGACTCAAAATCCACCGCCCTCACAGGCGTGCGGGTTCGACCCCCGCTCCCGGCACCAAGCGCAACGCGCCACCGCAACGGCCGACAAACCCTCCGACGAGACCCCAATCCCATGAATTACTGCAGCGCGTGCGGCGCACGAGTCGAGTTGCGTGTGCCGGACGGCGACAATATGCCGCGCTTCGTCTGCGTCTCGTGCGGCACCATTCATTACCAGAACCCGCGGGTCATCGTCGGCTGTATTCCGGAGCATGACGGCAAGCTGCTGCTGTGCCGTCGGGCGATCCAGCCGCGCCTCGGTTTCTGGACCTTTCCCGCCGGTTTCATGGAGAACGGCGAATCGCTGGAAAGCGGGGCGGCGCGCGAGTGCTGGGAAGAAGCGCAGGCGCGGGTCGACATCGGCTCGCTCGTCGCCGTCGTCACCGTGATCCATGCCGAGCAGGTGCACGTGATGTTCCGCGCGCGACTGGCGGAGCCTGGCTACGCCGCAGGACCGGAGAGTCTCGAGGTGGCGCTTTTCGCGCCAGAGGACATTCCCTGGAAAGACATCGCCTTTCGCAGCATCGATTTTGCGCTTCGCCGCTACCTCGAAGACCGGGCAGCCGGGGTCGAACGCCTGCACATCACCCACTTCGAGGCGCCCGCCGGCCACCCCGCACCGTCGAGTTGAGGTCTGCGGGGCGTGTGGCAGAATGCTGCACGGCGGACTCCAAGCCGCGCCCCCCTGGGGTCGCGCCCGTCTATCGCGCAGGCTGCGCAGGGACCCAGCATGACCTTTGTCGTTACCGAAAACTGTATCAAGTGCAAGTACATGGACTGCGTGGAGGTCTGCCCGGTGGACTGCTTCCACGAGGGGCCCAACTTCCTCGTCATCGACCCGGATGAGTGCATCGATTGCACGCTGTGCGAACCCGAGTGCCCCGCCGAAGCGATCTTTTCCGAGGAAGATCTGCCGGCAGGCCAGGAGCAGTTCAAGGCTCTGAACGCCACGCTGTCCAAGCAGTGGCCCGTACTGAGCGAGAAGAAGCCGGCGCCAGCCGACGCCGACCAGTGGAAAGGCAAGCCGGACAAACTGAAGCTGCTCGAGCGCTGACCAGCGCCGCCGTGCGCAGGCCCTAGAGGCCGGCCCCGCTCGGCTTGTCGGCGGCAGGCTCTGCGCCGTTTCTGGCCGCGTCGCTGTGGCCCTTCAGCCGCTCGAGCAGTGCTGCCGGGGCGAGGTACCCGGCGATGTACTCGTTCTTGTCGGTAAAGATGCCCGGGGTGCCGCGCAACATGAGATCGTGCGCGAGCTTGTAGGTCTTGGCGACCGGCGTCTGGCACTTCGCTGGTGACGACACGGCGTCACCCAGCTTCGCCCGCGTCAGTGCCTCCTGGCGGTTGGCCGAGCACCAGACCGCCTCGGCCTTCGTCCAGGACGAGGTGTTGGGCCCGCTGCGCGGAAAAAACACGTAGCGGACCCGGATCCCGAGCTTGTTGTACTCGGCGATCTGGCTGTGCAGCTTCCGGCAGTAGGCGCAGTCGACGTCGGTGAACACCGTCACCGTGTAGCGCGCATCCTTCGGCCCGAAGACGATGGTCTGGTCGTCACCGATGGCCTTGAGCTCGGCGATGGCACCGGTTCGCAGCGCCGTCAGTCGCTGTTCGGTGATGTTCTCCGAGTGCTCCACGTCGTACATGTCACCCTGAATGACGTAGCGCCCGTCAGCGCTGGAGTACAGGACGTCCGCCCCACTGACGACCTCGTAGAGGCCCGGAATCGGTGACGGATGGACGTCCTCGACCTTCACTTCGAGCTTTCTGGCAATGACCGTCCGCGGATCCGCGGACTTGGCAGGCGAGGTTGCCGGCGCGGTCGCCGTCGCTGCGGGGGGAGCCGACGAGCCGGCCGATGGCAGCGCCGGAAAACCGAGCGCAACCAAGAGGGTTATCGCGCCGAGTCGAAGCGCAGCGGGGGAATAAGCCATTGTTGAACCTCGGGTGCGGCACAGATCGCGGATCGACCGTCGGTCGCCGGGGCCGTATCGGCCGGGCCGCACGCGCGCATTGTAGCAGCGCGCCACGCGAACGGCTCGCAGGGCGGATCAGCCCCGCGGATGGTGCTGGGCGTGCAGTTCCTTCATGCGCTCGCGCGCGACGTGCGTGTAGATCTGCGTGGTAGACAGGTCGCTGTGGCCGAGCAGCATCTGCACCACGCGAAGATCAGCGCCGTGGTTCAGGAGGTGCGTCGCGAAGGCGTGCCGAAGCGTATGCGGCGACAGCTCCTTGGCGATGGCCGCCTTCTTCGCGTACCGCTTGATGATGTGCCAGAAGGCCTGGCGCGTCATGCGGTCACCGCGCCGGGTGGGGAACAGGTACTCGGTCTGCCGTTCGAGCAGGATTTCCACGCGCGGTCCGCGGACGAAATCGGCGAGCCAGCGCACGGATTCCTCGCCAAGCGGAATGAGCCGCTCGCGGTTGCCCTTGCCAACGACGCGGATGACACCCTGATTCAGGTTGACCTGCTGGTACTTGAGGTTGACGAGCTCGGAAACGCGAAGGCCGGTGGCGTAGAGCACTTCGAGCATCGTTCGGTCGCGATGACCGAGCGGGTCGCTGACGGTCGGCGCACCGAGCAGGGCGATGACCTCTTCTTCGGTGAGCGACTTCGGCAGGCTGCGGCCGATCTTCGGCATGGCGATCTGCGCGGTCGGATCGTCACTGACGGCGCCTTCACGAAGGAGGTAGCGGAAAAAACGGCGGAAACTGGACAACTGGCGGGCGGTCGAGCGCGGCCGGGCGCCCGCGTCGACGCGCGAACCGATGAAGGCGAGGAGTTCGGGTCGGGTCGTGGCCGTGACCGCGACGTCACGCTCAGCCAGCCAGCGGGCGAGCGCCGTCAGGTCGGCGCGGTAGGCCGCCAGCGTATTTTGCGACAGTCCGCGCTCCATCCAGACCGCGTCCAGAAACCGCTTGATGGACGGATCGGCGTCGCCGGCTGTGCCGGTGCGTCCGTTGCCAGTGACCTTTGCGTGCATCGTTGCCATGTGCTCCCGCTATGTTGCGCTTGCGCGCTAACCGCTGCCTGTCCGGCCTTGCCGGCGTGGTGCACAATGCAACCGCGCGTGGCGTTGGTGAGGTCGGTCGTCCTGTCCAGCCCGCAGGCGCTGGACGCCGATCGCAACCTTCACGGCGCCAGTATCGCCGGGCACAATTCGCGCGGACGTGAACGGGCTCACAACTGTTGAAACGATTGACATAAAGAGAACTGCATCACAGGTGCGGGGAGTCGTCCGTTGATGAATCTTTCGCGAAAAGTCCTGCATCTCGCCTACGGCGCCTACTGCTGGGTCCTTTTCTTTGCGCTGGGTATACCCTGCTTTCTGCTGACCCTGGTCGTCCCGGGCCTGACCGCGCGTCGACACGTGACGCAGGCGACGGCGCGCAGTTTCCTCGCCCTCGCCGGTTGGCGCCCGCGCGTCAGCGGGCTTGAGGTGCTGCCGAGCGGCGCCTGCGTGGTCGTCGCGAACCACGCAAGCTACCTCGATGGCATTGTCCTCCATGCCGTGCTGCCGGTGCGCTTTGCGTTCATCATCAAGAAGGAGATGGTTTCCGTCCCGCTCGCCGGCTTCGTACTGAAACGCGTCGGCTCCGAATTCGTTGACAGGGTCAACCGACACCGCGCGGCGGCGGACGTGAAGCGGGTGCTTAGCCGGGCGGCCCGTGGCGAAGCGCTGGCATGCTTTCCCGAGGGCACGTTCGCCGCGCATCCCGGCGTACACAAATTCCATGCCGGCGCCTTTGTTGCGGCCGCCCGCTCCGGCCTCGACGTCGTGCCCACGGTGATCCTTGGCACTCGCGACATCCTGCCTGACGGGCGCAAGCTGCCTCGGCCGGGCCGCATCGACGTCGAACTGCTGACGTGCCTGCCGGTCACGGCCACCGACGAGCGGGACGCCGCCGTGAACCTGCGCCTTGAGGCCCGGCGCATTATCCTTGAGCGTCTGGGTGAACCAGACCTCGACACCGGGCCGCGCGGGCGGCATTGATGACGCGGGGCGTATGATCGGGGTGCCTCCCGCTGCGGAGTATCGGATGCAACTGTTCTCCTCACTCGCCGAGTTCGGCCATGAACAGCTCACGCTGCTCGCGGGACGTGCCTGTGGCCTGCGCGCCCTCATCGGCTTGAATGACACCCGGCCCGGCCCCGTCCTTGCCCCGCTTCGAGTCTGGCCCTATGCCGCCGACGCCGATGCGTTCGCCGACACCCTTCGCCGTGCCCGGGCGCTGTCGGTGAAGGCAGCGCTCGCGGGTACGGATTTCGGCGGCGGCGCGATCACGGTGATCGCCAATCCGGAGCAGGGCGCCACCGAGGCGGCCATGCGCACGCTCGGCAGGCACGTGGCCGGGCTTGCCGGGCGACTCGTCGTGACCGACGAGCCGGGCACGCGACCGGAGTCGCTCGCGTGGCTTTCCCGCGAGACCACGCACCTGCTGACGCTTGACGAGGACACCCGCGCCGACTGGACGGCGCTCGGCGCGTGGCACGGGCTGCGCGCCTGCCTCGGCCGGGCGCTGGGCCACGAGGATTACTCCCGTGCCTCCTTCGCCGTCCAGGGCGCGGGCCGGGTCGGCCAGCGTCTGGTCCGGCTGCTCCGGGCCACCGGCGCCCGGGTCTGGGTATCGGACCTGAATGATGCGCGTACCGAAGCCCTGGTCGCGGCCACCGGCGCGGAGGCGGTCCCGATGCAGCAGATCTACGACCTGCCCGCCCAGGTGTTCTGCCCCTGCGCGATGAGCGGCGCACTGAACGAGGACACGATCCCCCGCCTGCGCGCATCGATCGTCGCCGGCACCGCGAACGACGCCCTGAAGAATGATGCCGCCGCCGCGCTCCTGGCCGAGCGTGGCATCCTCTATGCGCCTGATTTTGCGATCAACGCCGGCGATCTGGTAGCGATCAGCCTGCTACGCGACAGCGCGAGCCGGGCCGACATCGAGACCGCGGTGAGCGGAATTGCCGCCACCCTCGATCGTGTGTTCACGCGCGCCGACAGCGACCGGACGCTGGTCACGGCCGCCGCCGCCCGGCTCGCCGCCGAGCGCGTCGCGGCCCTCCACGCTGCCGTTCCGGCCGCCGGACGCTCGCGGACCCCGCCGGGCTGAACGGCGACTTTTGCGCTGCCGCATGGCAGCATAGGCCTCGGCCAGCGAGCGGGCCCGGCTTACCCCGGGCAGGACGGCACGCCGGCCCGGCAGCGTGCGTCTTGACGCGCCGAACCGGCGCTTACCGAACGGGCACCGCCCGGAGGACTCCAACATGAATCAGGATTCGATCGTCATTCTGGCGGCCAAGCGGACGCCGATGGGCAGCTTCCAGGGCGTACTCTCCGGCGCGACCGCGCCGCAGCTCGGCGCCGCGGCGATCGGTGCCGCGCTGACCGCGTCCGGCGTGCCCGCCTCCGACATCCACGAGGTGGTGATGGGCTGCGTCCTGCCGGCCGGCCTCGGCCAGGCGCCGGCCCGCCAGGCGGCGATCGGCGCCGGCATTCCCAACGGCACGCCGACCACCACCATCAACAAGATGTGCGGCTCCGGCATGAAGGCCGTGATGATGGCGGCGGACGGCCTGCGGACCGGGGATTCCCAGTTCGCCGTCGCCGGCGGCCTCGAGTCGATGACGAATGCGCCGTACCTCCTGCTCAAGGCTCGCGGCGGCTACCGCATGGGCCACGGCGAAATCCTCGACCATATGTTCTACGACGGCCTGCAGAGCCCGTGGGACGGCCAGCTGATGGGCTGTTTTGCCGAGAACACCTCGCAGAAATACGGTTTCACGCGCGAAATGCAGGACGCG
>CAITAM010000214.1 GCA_903890265.1 uncultured Pseudomonadota bacterium
CGGCGCTCAGGCAGTTGGCGAGAATGTTGCGGTGGGTGAGCACCACGCCCTTCGGCGCGCTGGTCGAGCCGGACGAGAACTGGATGAAGGCGATGTCGTCGGGACTGGCCTTGACGAGACGCCCGGCCCGGCTGATGTCGTCAAGCTCGTCGACCAGGAACGCGCGGGCCTTGAGCTCGGCGAACACGATGCCTTCGCCGACGCTCTCGGCAAAAGCGCCCAGGCGGTCGAGGTTCTTGCGGTCCGTGTAGAGATAGGGGGCGCCCAGCTTGCGCGCGATCCGCAGCAGCTTGTGCCGGTGCTCGTCACTGATGCCGACGGCGAGCGGCACCGGCACGATGCCGCCGGCGATCGCGGCCCAGTAGCCGTCCAGGAACTGCTCGTTGTTGTTCAGGAATATGATGAGCTTGTCGCCACGGGAGGCGCCCATGGCCTGCAGGTGGTAGAGAATGCCGGTCGCCCGCTCGTAGAGCTCGCCGTACTCGACCACCCGCTCCTCGTGCTCGCCCTCAAGGTAATGCACCGCGCGCGGCGTGCGGCGGTTGCCCTCAAGTGCCTCGGTCAGGGTCTGGTACTGCATGCGGAACTCGGCTAGCGGTTGGGAGGGGGCACGACGGGCAACGACCACGTCGGGCGCGTTCGGACGACGGACGAATTTCATCTTAATGCCGTTGCGGGCGCGCAGGTTGATCGCGGCCTCGAGATCGAGGGGGCGATCGTCCTCGAGCGCAACCGTAAACCGGCGCGCCACGCGCGCCATGTGCACGACCATTTCGTACATGGCGAGATTCTCGCCGATGCAGTGCCGCGGGCCTGCCGCAAACGGAATGTAGGTCCAGCTGGCGGCCGGATGCGTGTCGGTGAGGAAGCGCTCGGGCCGGAAAGCGTCCGGCTCGTCCCAGTAGGCGGCCGTTCGCTGCAGCACGTAGGGCGAGAGCATGACGTCCGTGCCGGGTGGCACGCGGTAGCCGGACAGTTCGTCCGCACCGATCGTGCGTCGGGTCAGCACCCAGCCGGGCGGGAAGAGCCGCATGGCCTCCTCGATGACGGCCCGGGTGTAGCTCAGTTCCTCGCTGTCCTGGTACGACATCGGCCGAAGCTCCGGCTTCGCATCGAGTTCGGCATGAAGCGCGGCCTCCACCGCCGGGTTCTTCGCCAGCAGGTACCACGTGAAGGCGAGCGCGGACGCCGTGGTCTCGTGTCCCGCGACGACGAGCGTCAGCGTCTCGTCGACGAGGTCGCGGTCGGCCATCGGCTCGCCACTGTCCTTGTCACGCGCGGCGAGCATCGCGCCGAGGAGATCGGGTTCGTCCGCTTCCCGCCGACGCCGATCCGCGATGAGGTCGAGGACGAGTTCACCGAGTTGCCGGAACCTGTAGGCGAACTGCAGGTTGCGGTCCGGGTCTTCGGTCAGGATGTCGAACGGGTTCCCGCCGTGCCGGTCGATCAGCCACTCGAGATCGTCACCGAATATCGAGCGCAGCACGATGTCGAGCGTGAGGGAGCTCATCTCCTCGGTGATGTCGACCGCGGTAGCGCTGTCCGCGAGTGCCCGAAAGCGCGTCAGCCGTTCGTCAATGCAGCGGTCGATGAGGCGCGCGTAGTTTTCGATCATGCGCCGGTGGAACATGGGCTGCAGCATCCGGCGCTGCGTGCGCCAGCGCTCGCCCTCGCTGACCATGATGCCGTCGCCGAGCAGGATCTTCACCCGGTCAAGGCCGATTCCCTTGGTGTAATTGCGATGCTGCGTGACGAGTACCCGCTTGACGTCCTGGGGGTTGTTGATCACCCAGGTGTGGGACTTGCGGCCGGGAGCATAGATCCTGAAGATGCCGCCATGGCGGGCGGCGAGTGCCTCGAGCCGGGTCAGCGAATCGTCCGTCTCGCCGACGTCGAACTCAGCCTCGGCAAGCGGTGGCAGGGCATCCGGCCCGCGGGCAGCGGGCGGTAACGGCGTCGGGGCTTCGTGCATCCACGGATTTTACATTACAGCGACAGTCCCGAGCAGCCATCGGCCGCGTGGGAGGCCGCGCTGTACCCGCTCCTCGCACCCGAGAAGGCCGCCGCGATCCGCCGCCTGCGCGATGCCGCGGACCGCGGGGCATCGCTGACGGGCCTTCTGCTGCTGGTATCGGCGGGCCGCGAAGCCGGCGTCCGGGTCGATCTGCGGACGGTGGTCCACCCCGCGCGTGGCAAGCCCTCGCTCCCTGCCGGGGGTGACTTCAGCATCAGTCATACGCGGGGCCGGGTGGCCTGCGTCTTCGCGGGCGACGGGCGGGTGGGCCTTGATATCGAGCGAGCGGGCAGTGTCGGTCCTCGCGCGTTACGGCGCGTGACCCACGCCGCCGAGGCCCGGGGAATTGCCGCCGGCCTGCTCGATCCCACGGCATTGGCCGTGCAGAAGGAGGCGGTCGCCAAAGCCGATGGCGGGGGCGTGGCCATACTCGCCTCGATCGCCATTGACGGTGACCGCGCGAAGGCCCGTGAGATCACCTACCGGCTGCACCGGCTCGAGATCGGCGCGCCGTACATCGCCTTCCTTGCCGACAGCGTCGAATGCGCACCGCCCGTGCCGCGCTACGTTGCGCCAGCAGAATTGCTCCTCTCGGCCGGTGTCACCGCTAGAATGACGCATGGGCGCGGTAAGGATGGCTGACGAGTGAACGACAGTCGCGGGCGCACGCCGCGCAACACGATCTACCAGCAGCAGACGTCGTCCACCCGCAAGCTGTCGCGCTGGCGTCGGCGGCTGTACGCGGTCGGCGCCCCGTTGGCGTGGGGTCTGGCGCGGTTCTGGTGGTGGAGCTGCCGGGTGCGCGTGCTCGGCGACGAGCACGTCGAGGCCGCGCTCGCCGATGGCGCGATCATTCCGGTGTACTGGCATGGCCAGCAGCTTTTCTGCGTCAAGTACCTGCTCGACCAGCGGCGCCGGGGCCTGAAACTCGGCTTCCTGATCAGCCCGTCCGTGGACGGCGAGGTGCCGGCCATGCTCGCGACAAGAGCCGGCGCCGTCGTCGTGCGGGGCTCGTCGTCGAACACGGGTGCGCGGGCGCTGCGCGATTACCTCGACGTACTGAAAAGCGGCGTCAGTCCAGGCATCACGCCCGACGGGCCGGCGGGTCCGCGCGAGGAATTCAAGCAGGGTCCGGTGCTGCTCGCGCAGCTTGCCGGCCGGCCGATGCTGCCGATGGCGATGGCGGCGAGCGGCGGCTGGAATTTCAGGAGCTGGGACCGCTTCCTGCTGCCGTATCCCTTTGCCCGGATCGTCGTGGCGATCGGCCCCGCGGTGACGGTGCCCAAGACGGCGAACACCGAGCTGAAAGAGGCGCTGCAGGTCGAGATGCGCGACCGGTTGAGGGCACTGGAGGCGGCCGGGCGGGCGGCCCTCTAGGGGCGAGTGGCGTCAGGCCGCAGGTCGGTGCGGCACCGCGGCCGATCCGCCGGCGCAATGCTGGTCGCTGTCGGCACAGGCGTCGAGCTCGAGCTGGATCGTCGAGTGCTCGATGCCGAAATCGCGCACGAGCACGGCTTTAAGCGCTGCGAGCGTCGCCGCGACGTCGTGTCCGGCGGCGACCCGGGCGTGCGCCGTCAACAGCGTGTCGCGCGCGTTCAGCGACCAGGCGTGCACGTGGTGCACGTCCTCGATACCGGGTGCCGCGTGCTTCAGGCGCTCGGTCAGGGACCCGAGGTCAAGGCCCGCGGGTACGCCCTCCTGCAGCACGTGCGCGGAATCGAGCAGGAGCTGCCAGGCGCCGCGGGCGATGAGGCCGGCGACGAGCAGCGACAGCCAGGCATCCACCGCCAGCCAGCCCGTGTAGCGGATGATGAGCGCCGCGGCGACGGCCGCCACCGAGCCCACCAGATCCGACAGCACGTGCAGGTACGCGGCCCGGGTATTCATGTCGTGGGTGTGACCGCCATGCAGCAGCGCCGCGGCGCCAAGGTTTACCGCCACGCCGAGCAGCGCCACGCTGGCCGCGATACCGGTCTCGACCGGGTGCGGCGTCATCATGCGGCTGAACGCCTCGACGACGATGCCGGCCACGATGACCAGCAACAACAGCGAGTTAACGAACGCCGCGAGCACCTGCAGGCGCGCGTAGCCAAAGGACTGGGTGTCGGTGCGCGGCCGTGCCGACAGGCGGTGCGCGAAATAGGCGAGACCCAGTGACGCGGCGTCGACAAACAGGTGCCCGGCATCGGCCGTCAGGGTCAGCGACCCCGACCAGATCCCGCCGACCGCCTCGATCAGCATCACCGCGACGATCAGCCAGAACGCGACACCCAGCTTGCCCGCGGCCCCGCCGTGATGGTGACCGTGGCCGTGATGGCCGTGGTCGTGGTGCTCATGGTCGTGGTGACCGTGGTCGTGCCGCCCGTGGTCGCCATGGTCGTGGTCGCCATGGTCGTGGTCGCGATGGTCGTGGTCGGCATGGTCGTGGTGCCCGCCGGCGGCGGGACGCGGCGACGCGTCGGGGCGATCGGCGGAGAAGGTCGTCATGGCGGGCACTCTAAGCAGTGGGGGGCTGATCAGCAACGTTCGGGGGGCGTTGGGCGGTCGTCTTATGTTATTTCAGGAGATCCAATAGATACAGTCGGTTAGCTTGCATTCTTGAGGGTTTGTGGGGATACTCGGTGTAACTAGAAGATTAGACGGCATACCAGAACTGAGCTTTAGTTCCGGGTTCGCCGTGCGCGTTGCTGCAAGACTGCTCAAATGGTGGGGGAGGAACGTCCGGCGGCCATGTCCACATTGACCGGCGACAGCAGCGAGAACTTCACCGCCTCCGACATCCTGTCGCCCGAGGCATGGACATCCGCCCGTCGCCGTCCCGCCGTCGGGCTGCAGGCCGCGATCACCAAAATCGCCGTCGATTTCCAGTCTCTTGCGGCCGCGTCCGCCGAAACCGTCGTCCTGCAGAACCTCGAGATACTGCGCACCGAGACCGGCAGTGACGGCGCCCTCGTTGCCTACTACGACCTCGCCTGCACCCGGATCGAGCGGCTGGATTCGGTGTGCGCCGTCTTCGGCGCCTGCGATCCCACCGGCCTGCGCGGCCTCCGGCTCGGTGAACTGCCGGGGCTGACGGCGCGCGTCAACGACGGGCGCAGCGTCGAGATTCGTGACACCGCAACACCCACGCCGTCGTACGCGACCGAAGCCGCGCTGTTCGCCCACTTTGGCATCGGCGCGATGGTGGCGGTCGGCTTCAGCATCCGCGGCCGGCCACGCGGGTTTCTCGCCCTCGCCACGAGCCGCCCGCACGCGGGCTTTGACGTGGACGTCCACCTGTCGCTCAAGCTGCTCGCCGCCAGCCTCGGCTCGGGTCTCGGGCGCCTCGCGCTTGATCGCGAACTCGCCTACCTCCGTGAGCGAGAGGAGCTGTGGCAGGGCTGTGCGAACGACGGCTTGTGGGACTACGACGCCGCGTCCAACCGCACGTGGTTTTCACCGCGCTGGCGCTCGATGCTCGGCTATGACGATGACGAGCTTGCCGACGGCATCGACTGGAACAAGCTGGTGCACCCCGACGACCGGGCGCGGGTCTCCCAGCTGATCCGCGATCACGTGGCCGGCAAGAGCGAATTCTTCGAGAGCACCCATCGCATGCAACGGCGTGACGGGGAGTGGCTGTGGGTCGTCAGCCGCGCAAAGGCCTTCCACGACGATACCGGTCGTCTGCGGCGTCTCGCCGGTGTCGAGCACGACATCACTGAGCGGAAACTCTACGAGGAAGCGCTGTTCCGCGAGAAGGAAAGCGCTCAGATCACCCTGCGCGCGATCGGTGACGGCGTCATCACGACCGACGAGCACTCCCGGATCGAGTACCTGAACCCGGTCGCCGAGGGGCTGACCGGCTGGCGCGTCGAGGACGCGATGGGCCACTCGATCGAAGAGGTATTCCGCGCCTTCCACGAGGAAACCTGCGAGCCGCTCGACAACCCCCTGACCCAGGCCGTGCGCCGCGATCGCGCGGTGAAATCGCAGCGGCCCATGCTGCTGATTCGCAGTGACGGTAACGAGCTCTACGTCGAGAGCACGGCGTCGCCCATCAAGGATGGCGCCGGAGTCGTCACCGGCGGCGTGCTCGTTTTCCACGACGTCACCGAGTCCCGCGAGCTCAATCGTCGTCTCTCTTATCACGCGAGTCACGACATACTGACCGGCCTCGTCAACCGTCGTGAATTCGAGCACCGGCTCGAACGTGCGTTGAAGAGCACAGGGGCTAACGAGACCTCCTACGCGGTCTGCTATATCGACCTCGACCAGTTCAAGATCATCAACGATACCTGCGGGCACGCTGCGGGTGACGCGGTGCTCGGGCAGGCAGGCACGCTGCTCAAGTCCAAGGTGCGCTGGCGCGATACCCTGTCCCGCATCGGTGGTGACGAGTTCGGCATTCTGCTCGAGAGCTGCTCGCTCGATGAAGCGCTGCGGACGGCCGAGGCGCTGCGCGAGGCCGTGCGCAATTTCCGGTTTACCTGGGAAGATCGGAGCTTCCGGCTCGGCGCGTCGATCGGCGTAGTGCCCATCACGGCCGACACCGGTGACGTGGCCTCACTGATCTCGGCGGCCGAAAGCGCCTGCCAGGCAGCCAAGGAGTTCGGCCGTAACCGTGTCCACTCCTTCGAGGAGAACGACATCGACCTGATGCGGCGGCGGCGCGAGATGCAGTGGGCATCGCGTATCAACGCCGCGCTCGAGGAAGGGCGCTTTGACATCTATCGCCAGTTCATCCGGCCGCTGACGGCGGCGGAGGAAGGGCTGCACTACGAAATCCTGCTCCGTATGCGCGACGAGACAAGGAAGATCATTTCACCCGACAACTTCATTGCCGCGGCCGAGCGCTACGGGCTCATGCCGACGATCGATCGCTGGGTGATTCAGCACACCTTCCGCTGGCTCGTGACGTCGGCGGACGAGCGCGAAAAGCTCGCCATGTGTGCGATCAACCTGTCCGGCCAGAGCCTGGGTGACGATAAATTCCTGCCTTACGTCATCGAGGAGTTCCATTCGAGCGGCCTCGATGCGACCAAGATCTGCTTCGAGATCACGGAGACGGCGGCGATCGCGAGCTTCAGCCAGGCGAACCGCTTCATTCGGGCGCTGAAGGAACTCGGCTGCAAGTTCTCGCTCGACGACTTCGGCACCGGCATGTCGTCATTCGGTTACCTGAAGCACTTCCCGGTCGACTACCTGAAGATCGACGGCAGCTTCGTCAAGGAAATCCTTCGTGACCCGATCGACCGGGAAATGGTGCGATCGATCAACGAAATAGGCCACCTGACCGGCAAGAAGACCATTGCGGAATTTGCCGAGAACGACGAGATCATCGACATGCTGCGCGAGCTTGGGGTCGACTACGCGCAGGGTTACGGCGTGTCGATGCCGCAGAGCGTGCTCGGCGCCATTCCGGAGCGGGTGCGCGGCAGCGTCTGAGCCTAGCCTCTGGCCGCGGGCCGGTACTCCGCCCGGGATTCGCGATCGTCGCTGGCGCCAGTGCCGTTGCCGGCGCGTCACCCGTCGCCTCAGTCGATCGTGAGGCGCATCGACAGGTCAATCGCCCTGACGTGTTTGGTCAGCGAGCCGATCGAGACGTAATCGACGCCCGTTTCCGCGATCTGGCGCAGGGTCGTGAAGTCCACGCCGCCCGAGGCTTCCAGTTTGAGCGGCTGGTCTCGAGCGCGATTGAGTTCCACGGCGCGTCGCATGTCAGCCAGCGAAAACTCGTCGAGCAGCACGCTGTCGGCACCGGCGGCAAAGGCTTGGCCGAGTTCATCCAGGGTCTCGACCTCCACTTCGACCGGGGCGGCCGGCGACAGGCGCCTCGCCTCGCTCACGGCATTGCCGATCGAGCCGGCGGCGGCGATGTGGTTCTCCTTGATGAGGATCGCATCGTACAGCCCGATGCGGTGGTTGGTGCCGCCGCCGACCCGAACCGCGTACTTCTGCGCGAGGCGCAGGCCCGGCAGGGTCTTGCGGGTATCGAGGATGCGGCACGCCGTACCGGCAACGAGGTCCGCGTACCGTCGCGTGACGGTGGCAGTGCCGGACAGCGTCTGCAGAAAGTTCAGTGCCGAGCGTTCCGCCGACAGGAGTCCTCGCGCGGGGCCGCGTGCCTCGAAGAGCAGCGCATCGGCGGGCGCCAGCGAGCCCTCGGCGACCGCCCAGGTCACGGCGATCCCGGGATCGACCGCCGCAAAGACGGCGTCGACCCAGGGGCGGCCACAGACGACGGCGGGTTCACGGGTGATCACGCGGGCGCGCGCCATCGCCGATTCAGGAACGAGTGCCGCCGTGAGGTCGCCCGGGCCCACGTCCTCGGCGAGTGCGCGC
>CAITAM010000215.1 GCA_903890265.1 uncultured Pseudomonadota bacterium
CCGCCGCCGGGGCCACGAGTTCGGCGCGGTCCGGCACCGTGAACGAGCCGGGCGGCCGCCCGAGGAGCACCGCGAGCGCGGTCTGCACCTCGACGATCTGCTGCTTGAGCGGCGGCGCGTTGGCTTCGGTCGCCGCCAGCGCGCTCTCCTGCTGGCGCTCCTCGGCCGCGGTGTTGATGCCGGCCGCCGCGGTCTGGTGGATGAGCCGCAGGCCCTCGCGCTGGGTCTCGGCGACCTCCTCGATCACCCGCTCGCTCGCCCTCAGCGCCGCCAGCCGGTAGTAGAGGCTGGCCACGTTCGCGACCAGCGACACCGACACGCCGTGGCGGTTCTCGGTCGCCGCCAGCCAGTCGGCCCGCGCGGCATCGGTCGCGTGCGCGTAGCGGCCCCAGAGATCGATTTCCCACGAGGCGCTGACGCCACCGAGGAACGACGAGGTCAGGGTCGCGTTCGGCTGCCGCTGCACGGGCGTTGTGGTCAGCGACAGGCCGACGCTCGGCAGCTGCTGGGCGCGCGTGACGCCCGCCGCGGCCGCGGCCTCGCGCTCCTGCGCCGCCGCGAGCAGCCCGTCCGGGCCGTTCGAGAGCGCCTCGTCGATGAGGCGCTGCAGCTCGGGGTCGGTGTAGACGCTGCGCCACGGCGCCGTGCCGAACGAGGTGCCGAGCGAGGCGCCGTCGGTCGCCCCGGGCACGGTGTAGCTCGCCGGGACGTCCAGCGTCGGCCGCTGGTAGGCCTCGTACAGGCCGCAGCCGGCGAGCGGCAGTCCGGCAAGCGTCAGGACGAGGAACCGCACGGCGGTCATGACACGTCTCCGTGGCCGGGTACGGCGGTCGGGGTGTCCGAGGCTGCGCGACGCGTCCCGCCCGACAGGCGGTCGACGACGACGAACAGCACCGGCACGAAGAAGATGCCGAGCAGCGTGGCCAGGAGCATGCCGCAGAACACGGTAATGCCCATCGAGACGCGGGCGCCGGCACCGGCACCGCGCGAGATCACGAGCGGCACGACGCCCAGGATGAACGCCAGCGACGTCATGATGATCGGGCGCAGGCGCAGCTTCGCCGCGGTGAGCGCCGCCTCGATCGCGCCCTTGCCCTTATCCCGCTCCATCTTCGCGAACTCGACGATCAGGATCGCGTTCTTGGCCGCGAGGCCGATCAGCAGGATGAGGCCGATCTGGGCGTAGACGCTGTTCGTGAGCCCGGTGAGCTTGAGGCCCGCCATGGCGCCGAGCACGCCCACCGGGATCGCAAAGAGCACGGCAAAGGGCACCGACCAGCTCTCGTAGAGGGCGGCGAGGAACAGGAACACGAAGACGATCGCGAGCCCGAACACGACCGGCGCCTGGCCGGCCGACTGCTTCTCCTGCAGGCTGATACCGGACCATTCGTAGCCGAAGCCCGCCGGCAGGGTTGCCGCCGCGACCTCCTCCATCGCCTTGATCGTCTGGCCGGAACTGTAGCCCGGTGCCGAGTCACCACCGATATCGGCGGTGCGGAACAGGTTGTAGCGCTGGGTCACGATCGGCGCGCCGATCGGCACGGCCTTGACCAGCGTCGACAGCGGCACCATCTCCCCGGAGGAACTGCGGACATGGAACAGGGACACGCCCTGGATGTCACTGCGAAACTCGGGCTCGGCCTGCATCGTCACCTTGAACGTACGGCCAAAGCGCGTGAAGTCGTTGATGTCGACGCCGCCGAGGAAGGTCTGCAGCGCGAACGTCACGTCGTTGATCGCGACACCGAGCTTCTTCGCCTTCTCGCGATCAAGCTCTAGCCGGAACGCCGGCGTGTTCGGGTTGAACTTGCTGTAGATCTGGCCGATCTCCGGCCGCTTCTTCGCCGCCGCGATCAGGTCGTCCGCGACCTTGGCGAGTGCCTGCGGCGTGCCGCCGCCCCGATCCTGCAGCTTGAAGCTGAAGCCGCCGGTGGAGCCGAGGCCCGGGATCGGCGGCGGGTTGAATGCGAGCGTGACGGCCTGCGGCACGGTCCGGGCATTCTTGTACGTTCCCATGATGATCGAGCGCAGGCCAAGTTCAACCGACTTGCGCTCGGCCCACGGTTTCAGCACCGCGACGAACAGCGCGCTGTTCGACTGCACGGCGCCGGTCAGGATGTTGTAGCCGTTGATGACGAGGCGCCGTTCGATCCCCGGGGTCGTCGCGAGGAAGTTGTCGACCGCCGCCGTGGTCTCGAGCGTGCGGTTCATCGACGCACCCTCCGGGAGGGTGACCGCACCGATGAAGTAGCCCTGGTCTTCCGGCGGCACAAAGCCGCCCGGCACCGCGTTCATGAGCCAGACGGCGGTGCCGATCAGCACACCGAGCGTGATGACGGTCATCGTCGCGCGGCGGATGAGGGTCGTGACACCGGCGCCGTAGCGCTCCGTCAGCCAGGCGAACTGCCGGTTGAAGGCGTCGAAGAAGCGCGCGACGAGCCCGCTGCGGTCCTTGGACTTCGGCTTTAGCAGCAGCGCGCAGAGCGCCGGCGTCAGGGACAGCGCGACGAAGGCCGAGAGGCCCGTCGACACCGCGACCGTGATCGCAAACTGCTTGTACATGACGCCGGCAATGCCACCGAGGAAGGCCACCGGCACGAATACCGCCATCAGGATGAGCGCGATCGCGACCACGGGACCGGACACTTCCTCCATGGCCTTGATCGTCGCGGCCTGGGCCGAGAGCCCGTGCTCCATATGGTGTTCGACGGCCTCCACGACCACGATCGCGTCGTCGACCACGATGCCGATCGCGAGCACCATGCCGAACAGCGTGAGCGTGTTGATCGTAAAGCCGACCAGCGTGAACACCGCGAAGGTGCCGACCAGCGAGACGGGCACCGCGAGCATCGGGATCAAAGTCGCGCGCCAGCTCTGCAGGAAGAGGAAGACCACGATGAGCACCAGCAGCAGCGCCTCGAAGAAGGTGTGTACCACCTCCTCCAGCGAGGCCTTGACGAAGATCGTGTTGTCGAGCACGACCTCGTAGTTCATTCCGGCCGGGAAACTCTTCGCCAGATCCTTCAGCCGCTTGTCGATCAGCCCCGCGGTCTCGATGGCGCTCGCGTCAGGCGTCAGGTTGATGGAGAACGCCGCCGCAGGGCGGCCGTTGAACCTCGAGTCGAACGTGTAGTCCTTGGCGCCGAGCTCGACCCGCGCGACGTCGCTCACCCGGATGAACGAGCCGTCCGGCCGGGCGCGCACGATGACGTTGCTGAAGTCGGCGACCTCCGACAGCCGGCCCTTGACCTGCACGCTGTACTGGAACTGCTGCGACTTCGGCGCCGGGAGCTTGCCGACCTGGCCGGCCGGCGCCTGGACGTTCTGTTCCTTGATCGCGGCGTAGACGTCGGAGGCGGACACGCCGAGCGCCGCCATCCGGTCCGGCTTCAGCCACAGGCGCATGCCGAACTCCGCGCCGTAGAGCTGCACGTTGCCGACGCCCTTGACGCGCTTCAGTGCCTCGATGACGTTGACTGCCGCGTAGTTGGTGAGGAACAGCGCGTCGTAGGTCGACTGCGGGCTCGTCAGCGCGATGTACATCAGCGTGTCGGGCGACTGCTTCTTGGTCGTCACACCGGCGTTCAGGACCTCGCTCGGCAGCCGTGCATTGGCCTGCGAGGCCCGGTTCTGCACCTGCACCGAGGCGATGTCCGCATTGACGCCGAGGCCGAAGGTCACGTCGAGCGCGTAGGATCCGTCGCTCGCCGCGGTCGATGCCATGTACTGCATGCCCTCGACGCCGTTGACCTGCTCCTCGATCGGCTGGGCGACGGACTCCTCGACGACGCCCGCGCTCGCGCCCGGGTAGAAGCCGGCCACGCGGATCGTGGGCAGCGTGATCTGCGGGTACTGCGCGATGGGCAGCGACAGACCGGCGATGACGCCGGCGAGCGTGAGAATAATCGCGGTGACGATCGCGAAAATCGGTCGGAAGATGAAGAACTTGGCCATGGGATGCGCTTAGTGCTGGACGGCGGTGTCGCCGGCGGGGGCGTCGGCGACCGGCGCGGGCTTGGCGACCACCACCTGGCCCACCTTCGCGCTCTGCACGCCGTCGGTGATGACCGTCTCGCCGCCCTTCAGTCCGTCCGTGATGAGCCAGTACTCGCCCACCCGCACGCCCGGGGTGACCGCGACCTGGGACACGACACTGTCCGGGCCCACGACGCTGACGAAATACTTGCCGAGCAGCTCCGTGACCGCCCGCTGCGGCACGAGGATGGCGTTTTGCGCGACGTCGTGCACGATGCGCAGGCGGGCGTTCATGCCGGGCCGCAGGATCCCGTCCTTGTTGCTGAACACGGCGCGCAGCTGCAGGGTGCCGGTCGTGGCGCTCAGCGCGCGATCCACGAAATCGATCTTGCCCTCGTACGGGTAGCTGCTGCCATCCGCGAGCAGCAGGTGCACCGGCGGCGTCAGGGGCGGCCGGCCCGCGGTGTCGGTGGTCGGCGTGTTCTTGCGCACGTACGCGAGGTAGTCGACTTCGGCGACGTTGAAGTAGACCGCCACGGGGTCGAGCGTCGATACCGTCGCCAGCACGGTCTGTCCGGCCGCGGCGAGACCACCGACCTCGATCTGCTGCAGGCCGATCTGGCCTGAGATGGGCGAGCGGACGTCGGCGTAGCCGCGCTGCACGCTCGCGCTCGCCACCGACGAGCGGCGGGCGTCGACGATGGCCTTGTACTGCTGCTCCTGGGCTACCGTCTGGTCGTAGGTCTGGCGCGGAATCGCGTTGTCGGCGAGGAGCGGCTTGTAGCGTGCGATGTCCTGGCGCACGCGCGCGAGGTTGGCCTCGGCCTCGGCGAGGTTGGCCCTCGCGTTGATGACCGCCTCGTCATAGGTCCTCGGATCGATCGTGAAGAGCAGCGCCCCTTCCTTGACGATCTGCCCGGCCTCGAAGAATTTCTGCGCCACGACCCCTGACACCTGCGGCCGGAGTTCGACTTCGCGAAAGGCACGGATTTCGGCCACGTAGTCGACCGACAGCGGCGTCGTGCGCGGCGTGACCGTCATCACGAGCACTTCCGGTGCCACGGCGGCCGGCATTTCCACCTTCTTCTGGCAGCCGGTTAGCGCGACGGCAAGACCCGCGAGCAGCAGAGCACCGCGAGCGGTCCAGCCCGCACGGGAAAAACGACGGTCGTTCATGGGCCAGGATCCTTCTAGGCACACCGGGGCGGGACGGCCCCGCTTTTGCGCGGGCCTAGTCTAGCGCACAGTCCGCGGCCGCCAAGAGCACAAAATCAGCCCCGCCTGCTGCCCATCGTGCGGCCCTCGCGTGCCAGTCGCCGCCGGGTCTCCTTGGGGTCGGCGGCGAGCGGGCGGTAGAGTTCGACCCGGTCGCCGGCCGAGAGCGGCGTCGAGCGCGGCACCACCCGGCCGAAGATCCCGACCGGCGCGTCGTCCACGGGTGCCACCTCTCCGAGGGCGGGCGCCGCGGCGGCGAGGGCGTCGGCGACGGTCGCGCCCGCCGCGAGGCGCAGCGGCACGCCGATCACGCCCTCCGGCCGGGCGCTGACCACGAGCACGTCAAGGTCAGCGTCCGACACGGGGGTCCGGCGCGCCGGGCGCGCCGTGCAGCGCCTTCGCCCGGCGCACGAACGCCTCCACCAGCGAGTCCCAGGTGTGCTCGAACAGCGGTGCAAAAAGCAGGGTCAGGGCGGCGCTGCGAAACTCGAAACCGACGGTCAGGTCGACCCGGCAGCCGCGCTCCGTGCCGTCCTTGATCAGCGGCTGGAAGGCCCACTCCCCTGCCAGCGTCTTCAGTGGCCCGCCCACCTGCTTCAGCGAGATCCGCCGGTTGGGCTCCATGGTGTTCTCGGTGCGCACCGTGACGCGCACGCCGGCACGGCCGATCTCAAGCGTCCCGAGGAGCGAGGTCTCGGTCCTCGATTCGACGCGCGCGGCCAGGCACCAGGGCAGAAAGGACGGGTAGCTCTCGACGTCGTTGACGATCGCATACATCTGCGCGGCCGTCTGCGGCACGAGGGCGTTACGGCGTACCTGACGCATGGATCTCCGGTCTGGCGGTGGCAGGCTGGATTGTCTCGCTTTGCGCCCGCGCCGACAACGCGCTGCGCCCCGCCCTGACCGCGTACAATGGTCGACCGGCGACGGCTCAGGGCTTTTCACCAATGGCGAAGGATACCGCGGAACAGAAGGACGGCCAGACAGGCACGATCGCCGTCAACCGCCGCGCGCGCCACGACTACTTCATCGAGGA
>CAITAM010000216.1 GCA_903890265.1 uncultured Pseudomonadota bacterium
ATGAACTCGACGCGTCCCGGAACCTCGAGCGTACCGGCAAAGGTCAGGCGCACGTCCCCGAGTGCCACCGGTACCGTATTGCGGTCGACCACGACGAGGCCGCGTGCCGCATCGACGACGACGCCCGTGCCGTTAAAGCTCCGCTCGGTGACGCCCGAGACGAAATACGGCAGGTCGTAGCTGACAAACACCAGCGACGGTGCAAGCGTCCGCGCGCGCGCGTCGTTGCCGTCCACCGCGTAGGTCGTACTGGCCGCTTCAGGCGCCTTGGTTGGCGGCGGCGGCGGCAGGTCCTCGCACGGCCAGAACCCCTGCCCGTCATCGCGATGGCAGCGCCGCGCGGCAAACCAGCGCCGATCAATGCGTACGGTGCGCACCTGCGGCGAGCGCACATCCTCCAGCGTGAAGTACCGCACCGGGACCGTCGCCCCGTCGGCAATCCCAACTAGGATGCCCTGCAGGTCGTCGAGCGTACTGACCGGCCGGTCGTTGAACTCGGTCAGCACGGCACCGCGCGCCACCCCGGCGGCCGCGAACACGTAGCCGGGATTCGCGACGTAGACGCCACGGATCGGTACGTTGAAATGGCGGGCCTGCTGGTAGGACAGGTTGTGGACGACGGCATCGCCGAATTCCAGGTACTGGTCGGGCGTGATGCTGTAGAGATCGAGCACGCCGACGTCACGGGACACGTGCTCGCCTCCCCGCTCGACCTCGATCGTCACGCGCCTGCCCACCGCACCGTCGAGGGCGTCGGCCAGCGCACCAAACTCGGTAACCGGCCGGTGGTCGACCGACAGCACGATGTCGCCGACCTCAAGTGCCCCTGCAGCCGGCGAGCCCGGCTGAATCTGCGAGACAACGAGCATGCCGACCTGCTTCGGGAACGCGGCGCGCGTGGCCGCTTCGGTGCCCGAGGTCAGACCCAGCCTGCGCAGTTCGTCGTACGGCGTGTATTCGAAGACGGTCTCAAGGGTGCCGCGCGGCACGGCCTGCCCGCGGCGCAGGTAGTCGAGCGCCCGCACGACCCGATCGAGCGGCAGGTAGAAGCTCGAGGCCGCGCCCGTCGCACCACCGGCATTGAGGGCGATCGCGCGGCCTTCGATGTCGACGACCGGAGAACCCGACGACCCGCCCGACGTGCTCGACGCCGCCTGGTAGTAGAACGTGTTGAAATCGTTGTAGCGTCCGATGCCGTAGGCCGGCGCCTGCCGGTCGAGACGGGCGATGGTCCCGGCGAGGAACGAGAGCTGCTCGCCGGCATCATTGCCGACTACGCGGATTTCGGTACCGACTCTTGCGCCGGCCGGGTAGAGCGGAATTTCGCGGGGCGTGATGAATCGCAGTTTCTTCGGATCGTACCGGTAGACACCAAAGTCATGTACCGGATCGCGGTACACGGGGTAGAGCTGGACTTCCTCGCGGTTCACGAAAATGGCGCGAGCCGTTACCGGACCGCTCGTGACGACATGGCGATTGGTGAGGATGAGGCCGAGCTTGGCGTCAACTAC
>CAITAM010000217.1 GCA_903890265.1 uncultured Pseudomonadota bacterium
ATTTTACGGAGAGGCACAGCCACGGTATGCACACTCTCCCAGCTGCCATCGATTGATTTAATATTGTAAGCATTTTTAGTTCCGCCAGAAATGATAAATTAGAGCAAATTGGAGCAAATTGAAGAAAATTGCAGCAGATTGGACCTTTAGCAGTCATTGGCGAGGGTCTCGGTGACCTCGCCTTCCATCTGAATCGCGTCCTCTTTAGACATGCATCTCCAAGCTGTTGTTGCGCGCGCGCATTGTGCCCAAAGGGGGGCCGCGGCGCAAACCCGTCAGGCGGATGGGGCGGTCAGGCGGCGTGCGGCGGCGAGAAATTCCGCCCTCGGCCAGACCTCGGCACCGAGCGACAGCAGGTGATCGGTCGGGAACTGGCAGTCGATCAGCTCGATCCCGGCCGCCGCCGCCGTGTCGCACAGCGACAGGAGCGCAATCTTCGAGGCGTCCGGCACGCGACTGACCATCGATTCGCCAAAGAACAGCGCCCCCACCTGCACGCCGTACAGGCCCCCGACGAGGTCCTCGCCGGCGTAGATCTCGACCGAATGCGCAAAGCCTGCCGCCGCCAGCGCCCGGTAGGCGGCTTTCATCTCGGCCGTAATCCAGGTGCCGCCGGCCGTTTCGCGCGCGCTCGCGCAGAGCTCGATGGTGGCGGCGAAGTCGGTATCGCGCTGCACGCTGAGGCCGCGGTTCCGGGCCGCCTTGACGAGGCTGCGGCGGCGGTGGAACGCGGCCGGGCGGAGCACGCAGCGCGGATCGGGCGACCACCAGAGGATCGGCTCGCCGGCGGAGTACCAGGGAAAAATGCCGCCGCGGTAGGCCGCGAGCAGCCAGTCCGGCGTCAGCGCGCCGCCCGCGGCGACGAGCCCCGGCGGGTCGGGCAGCGCCGATTCCGCCGGCGGAAGCCTCGCCGGCGAGTCGCCCGGGGCGAGCCAGGGGACGCGGCGGCGGGTCATGGCGTGGGCACCAAGGCAAGGACAACCAGCATCATATAAGCGATGGGACCCGTTGTTTTAGTTTATAAAGCGAATGTTCATCCAGCACGCGAGAGACGCCGAAGCCTGCCGCTCGCCGGCACCCGGCTGGCGCGCGACGCTGGCGATCGGCCCCCCACCGGAGAGCGCCCATGTTCCGCTACCTGTGTCTCGGTACCAACGACCTGGCGCGGGCCGAGCGATTCTACGATGCCGTCCTTCGACCCCTCGGTCATCGCCGGGTCGCGTTCGAGCCCGACGCCGCCTGGCAGGGCTGGGCGGGCTGGGGCCACTACGCCGACGAGGGTCGCGAGGAGCTCGCCCTGTGGGTCTGCGCGCCGTTTGACGGCGCCCCGGCCACGGCGGGCAACGGCACGATGGTGGCGCTCGCCGCGCCGTCGTGGGCGGCGGTCGACGACTTCCACGCCGCGGCCCTGGCCCACGGGGGTCGCTCGGACGGGGCGCCCGGGATCCGGCCGCACTACAACGACGATTTCTACGCCGCCTACGTCCGCGACCCCGATGGCAACAAGCTGGCCGCCGTCTGCCGGGGTCGGCGGGGGGGGGCTGACCGCCCGGTGCCGTGAGCCGGCCGCCGGAGCCTGACGGTCAGGTCGCCGTCAGGCCGGGCCGTCCGGCACCACCAACTCCGTGTCCGGCAGGGCCTTGAAGGGGGTGTGGTCGCTCGCGGCCGCGTGGTAGCGCTCGATGTGCGCGCGTTCCTCGCGCAGGAACGCGGCGATCGCACGCCGGTACCCGGGCTCGAGGATGTAGTGGGCGGCGTGGGTCAGGGTCGGGGCGAACCCGCGCGCGATCTTGTGCTCGCCCTGCGTGCCGGGCTCGAAGCGCTTCAGCCCGCGCCGGATCGCGTACTCGACCCCCTGGTGGTAGCAGGTCTCGAAGTGCAGGCTGTGGTAATCGCCGTCCGCACCCCAGTAGCGGCCGTAGAGGGTGTCGGCACCCTCGAACAGGATGGCGGTCGCGACGATCTCCTGCTCGCGGATGGCAAGCACGACCTTGAGCGCCTCGGGCAGGGTCTCGCTGACGGTGCGGAAGAAGTCGAGCGACAGGTAGGGCTCGTGGCCGTGGCGGTGGAAGGTC
>CAITAM010000218.1 GCA_903890265.1 uncultured Pseudomonadota bacterium
ACTTCCGCCGTGTTACCCGCAGTCCCCGCACGCACCGAGCGCTCGCTCGCTGCGCACTGGCATTGGGCGGCCTGCTGCTTGGCTCGACGGCCAGCGCCGCCGCGTGCAGCGCCAATCAGTGCTCTGGCCAGGTCCAGTCCGTCTACGTCAGTACCGCAGGGTCCGTCTACGTCAGCCTGGTGGGTGGACTGACCGGGGTCAGCATCTGCGCGCCGGCGGCGGGGGTCTACGCCGAGCTGCTCGCCTCGACAACCAACTCGAAATTGATTTTCGCGATGCTGCTGAGTGCCCAGTACGCGGGGCGTCCGGTCACGCTGCGCTTCCTCGATAGCCCGCCGTCCGGCTCGGGCTGCGTGATCCAGTACGCGGTCTCTGCCTGAGCGTGACAAGCGACGACCCGGCGCCGCAGGGACTCGGGGCGCCGTGACCGCGGCACCCGACGACGGCGCTCCTCGTCAGAGCACCGAGGGGTCTGAGGGCAGCGCGAGCGTCGCGACGCCCTGGGACGGGCTGGCGTAATTGTTGTCAGGGGTCGCGCCGGCCTTGCCGGCAACGACCACGAGCAACGGGCCCGCGGCCGTGGTCGGCGCGTAGCACGTCGGCGCGTGCCGGGGCTCGAACTGTTTGTCGTCGGCAAGCCCGGAGCCGAAGTCCGCCTTGTACTGTTTCCAGTTCATGCCGTCCTTCGAGTACCAGACGTCGGCGAAGTTGACCGCGTAGCCGGGTGCCACGGTGCCATCGGTGGAATTGAGGTAGACCGGCGCGTAGCCGCCGGCCAGCCAGAGCGTGCCGTTGTCGTCCGGCGTGACGCACGGCCACATGCGGTTCGACCAGCTGCCCTCCCGCTTGCCCTGGACCCAGTGGATCCCGTCGGTCGAGCTGAAGACGTCGTCGTAGAGCGCCGTGTAGTCGCAGCTGCCGCCACCGGCGACGAAGATCGTGCCCTGTGACGCGTACACCGCCGCCCCGCAGCGGTTGGTGTAATTCGGGATGTTGCCGAGGTAGTCCCAGTTGCCGGTGCTCGGGTCCGACGTGCGCAGCACGACGCCGGTCTGGCTTTGGATGTAATAGAGGTACGAACCGATGACGAGCGCGCGGGAGTCGTCGGTCGCGGTTTCCCAGTCCGGTGCGAGCGCCACGGTTCCGTCCGCTGCCTTCACGCTCTGCCAGCTGCGCCCGTCCGCCGAACTCCAGGTGGAGCTGCCGAGGGCCCAGAGCCTGCCTTTCCACACGACGATCGGGCTGTAGGAGTCCCAGAAGTCGGTCGCAAACGGCGCGCTGTTGTTGTGCGCCACCGGCTGCTGCACCGTCTGGTACATCGCCTGCGTGCCGAAATCGCTGCCGGTGAGATCCGTGGAGGCCCAGAGATCAAAGTAGCTGCACGGCGAACCGCACGTCGACGTGCCGGCGTTGCCGAGAAACCCGCCGCTCAGCCACAGG
Organism: uncultured Pseudomonadota bacterium; assembly: GCA_903890265.1. Taxonomy (GTDB): domain Bacteria; phylum Pseudomonadota; class Gammaproteobacteria; order Steroidobacterales; family Steroidobacteraceae; genus CAIKMS01. The sequence continues at coordinate 1,441 of CAITAM010000218.1, forward strand.
CGGTTGTTGAATATCGCGCCCTTGCCGCTGTCGCGGGGACCGAAGTTCGCGTCCGGCAGGACGTTCCAGTGCGCCACGGGCACCGCGGCGGCACCGGGTCCCACGGGCTGGCCGTCGGCACTGAGGTAGTCCGCGCCCTGGCGCGTCTCGGCAATGACCCCGCCGCCGACCTTGGCCAGCTTGACGACCACGGACGGCGCGACCGGTGGCGCGGTCCCGCCCGTCGCGTTGGCCGTGACACCGGGTCCGGACGCGTTGCTCGCGTAACCGACCGCGTCGTTGCCGTAAAGGACGATGGCCGCGTTGCCGGAGGCATCCGGCAGCACCTGCTTGAAGCCCGTCGCACTCGACATCACGACCACGGTATTGCCGCCGCCGTTCAGGTTCAGACCGTCGGGACTGTAGACGAGCTTCGTGCCCGACTCGACGGTGGCATTGATGCCGGAACCCGCGGCGACGATGCCGGTGACGGTCCCGGTGCCGGTGTAGGCCTTGATGGTCTTGCCGCCACCGCTCAGGTTCTGGCCATCGGGACTGAAGTACGCCTGCCCGGACGCGGTGAGCACCTCGACGCCGCCGTTGACCGCGGCGATCTGGCTGATCGGCGTGCCGGCCGACGAGACGAGTACCGTCGCGCCGCCGCCCCCGAGGTTGAAACCATCCGGGCTGTAGTAGGCCTGGCCGTCGGCGAACAGCGTGACGACGCCCTGGTTCGGCGGGCCCAGCGCCACGCTCGAGACGTAACCCCCGACTTCGAGCGACACGCCCGCGGTCGTGACCTTCAACGCACTCGACGACGTCGACACACCGGACGTCGTCGCTGCCGCCGTAGTGCCCGTACCGGTGCCCGTGCCCGTACCCGATCCCCCGCCGCAGCCGGCGAGTGCGAACGCCGCACCGCCAAGCACGGCCAGCGTGCGCCAAGGCGCTATTACGATCGTACGGAGTGAATGGCGTGTCATAGGATCAAGCCTGGTTGGTGACGGCGCGACGGCGGGCACACGACAGCGGGGCCCTGCCATCGCCGGCGTGACTGCGGGTGAGGGCTAGAACGCGGGCGGTCCGCGCTGCGTTGACACAAGATTTTTATTCTGCGGCTCCGTGTTCTTGCCTGTAAAGCGCAGCCCCGGCCGTCGGCGGTCGGCCCGGCGGCAACCGGGCCCGTCCGACGGGTCGGGCCCGTCGCTGAAAAGGGTGCTAAATCTAGCGGAATGCGCGACGCCTGGCACTCTCTTTGTCGGGCGGGCGTACCGCTTTGACATAGTGGGTCAGGGCCGCGCCGCGCCCGGCAGGGTAATCGGCCGGCACGACGGGGCTTGCCGATCGCGCGGCGCGCGACCCGTCCGCTCGTCCGGGTAATGGGCCCATAACCGGGCGGAAGGAGGTCCGCGCGACCAACGTGGGTACGATGGCGGTCGGTAGCGGCCGGGCACGATCGACGGGAGTACGACCTGAATTCCATTACCCTCGCCGTCCTGCTCGCGATCACCGTGCTCAGCATCGTCTTCCTCGGCTGCTGGGTCGTCTACGGCCGTCAGCACCCGGCGAGGCGCGCGCCGACGGTTGCTGAGCTGGCCATCGGCTTCGTGACCAACTTCTTCGATACGCTCGGCATCGGTTCCTTCCCGACCTCGACCAGCATCTTCCGCCTGCGGCGCATGGTCCCGGACGAGGAAATCCCGGGCACGCTCAACATCGGCCACGCGCCGGGGGCGATCGCCGAGGCCCTCATCTTTGTCACTGCCGTCGCGGTGGACCCCGGGCTCCTCGTGTCGATGATCATCGGCACCTCGCTCGGCGCCTGGCTCGGCGCCGGTGTCGTCGTCAGGCTGCCGCGCGTCGGCCTGCAGACCGTGCTCGGCCTCGGCACGCTGATTGCGGCGCTGCTGTTCGTGGCCGTCAACCTGCACCTGCTGCCGGGCGGTGGCGAGGCGTTCGAGCTGCACGGCTGGCGCTTCGTGCTGGCCGTGGTTGCAAGCGCGGTGCTCGGCGCCCTGATGTCGGCGGGCGTCGGGCTCTTCGGGCCGCTGATGATCCTCCTCGCCCTCCTTGGCATGCACCCGCTCGCCGCCTTTCCGATCATGATGGCGGCGGGTGCCTTCCAGCAGATGATCTCCGGCATCAAGTACCTGCGCCGGGGCCGCTACGCGTACGGCACGACGCTCGGCCTTGGCATCGGCGGGATCGTGGGCGTGCTGCTCGCGGCCTACCTCGTCAAATCCCTGCCACTGACGCTGCTGCGCTGGCTCGTGGCCGCGGTCGCGCTCTACGTTGCCGTCGATTTCCTGTCGGCGGCACTGCGCTCATCGCGCGCGCCGCGCTGAGCCGTCTGCCGGCGGGAGGGCAGCTGCCAGTGGCTGCCGAACTCGAGATCAACCGACGCGGGCTCGAAGGGCATCAGCCCCGCGTTCGGGTAGTTGGTCAGTTCACCGAAGACGATCCGCCCGCCGACGTTGTAGAGGTCGACCCGCACGAAGTCGAAGTCGCGCCCCAGCCGCTCCGCGAGGTCGAACATCGCCTCGAGATTGGCCGGGAACGCCGGCGGCTCGGCGAGGTTGTCGCACAGGTAGCGCACGTCGATCGGGGTCCGGTCGCGCCGGTAGAAACTGTGCCGGTGATCGGTGAAACGACCGCGGTCCACCTGCACGTACACGGCCCGCCCGCCGTAGACGAAGAACTTCCAGTCATCCGGCACCGTGCCACCGGGACCCTCGAGAAACTCCTCGACAAAGACCCGGCGCGGCAGGTCCCGGTAGCACCATTCGCGGGTGTAGCGGTAGAAGCTCGACCGAAGCCACGCCCGCACCGTGGCCTTCGCCGCGTCGACGTCGAACGCCGCCTTGTCCGTGACCACGAGGTTGTAGCCACTGCCGTGGCTGCACTTGACGACAAAGCGCGCGGGCAGCGCGCCCCAGTCGATCGCCTCGGGGTCGGTCGCGAGCGCATGGAGCGCGGGCAGGGTGTCGGCGCCCACGATCGAGGCCACGTAGTCGCGCACCGCGACCTTGTCCGCGACGGTGCGCAGCAGCGGACGCCGGTCGTAGAGCCGCTTGTGGATGACCTTCTCGGAGAAGGTCTTCGGCTGCCGGAGGTTCGGGTAACTGCCGAACACGCGCCGGTAGCGGCTTAAGGTCAACGCGCAGTCGAACCACTCCGCGGTCCACGGCGTCAGCGACGGCAGGTCGTAGAAGAGGTTGCTGGCCTCCGCCGCCAGTGCCTCGCGCCAGTTCGCCAGTCGCATGATGTCGCCGTGTCCGTGTCCGCGTCGGCAGGCCCCACACGACGATACTCCCTCAGCCGGCGGCGGACGGGTCGCCGATGTGACATAACGGGCGGGCGCCGGCGCGGCGCTCGCCGCAATGCACCATGGCAGCCCCGGACGGTGCGCGACACGCCGCGGGCCGTCCTGTTGCGGCGACGGGCCCGGCCTGGGTTAGTCTGGTGCGCCCGGCGTGGAGCCGGGGCGCTGGCGCGCCCCACGCGCCGGGGACACGATCATTCGGGGGCCTTACGACGATGTTCAATCAGCTTCTCACGCCCGTGGGCGACAGTATCCTGTGGTCGTTTCTGGTCGCGGCCCTGCCGATCGTGCTGGTGCTTGCGCTCCTTGGCGTGCTGCGCCGGCCGGCCTGGCAGGCCTCGCTCGGTGGCCTCGTCCTCGCGTTCCTGATCGCAGTCACGGTCTGGCAGCTGCCGGTCAGTCTTGCCGCGAGCGCGGTGACCAATGGCGCGGTCTTCGCGCTGTGGCCGGTGATGTGGATCGTGCTGAACGCCCTCCTCGTCTACAACATCGCGGTCGAGTCCGGACGCTTCGATGCCTTCCGCGACTGGATCGTGCAGAACATGCCGAACGACCGGCGCGTCGTCCTGATCCTCGTCGGCTTCTGCTTTGGCGCGCTGCTCGAGGGCATCTCGGGCTTCGGCACGCCGGTCGCCATCACGAGCTCGCTGCTGATCCTCATCGGCTACCCGCCGATGGAGGCCCTCGTGTACGTGCTCATCTTCAACACCGCGCCCGTGGCGTTCGGCGCGCTCGGCGCGCCGATCACGGTGCTCGGTGCCGTCACCAACCTGCCCGCCGCGACGCTCGGCGCGATGG
>CAITAM010000219.1 GCA_903890265.1 uncultured Pseudomonadota bacterium
GGAGACGGCGCTGCCCTTCGCGCGCGACGGCCGGCAGCTCAAGTTCCTGTTCCTGCCGGACGGCCACGACCCGGACACGCTGGTCGCCGAGGAGGGCCGAGCGGCCTTCGAGGCGCGCCTCGAAGCCGCGCTGCCGCTGTCGGAGTACCTCGTCACGCACCTCGCGCAGCAGGCGGACCTCGCGACCGTCGACGGGCGCGCCAAGCTCGCCGAGCTCGCGCGACCGCTGGTGCAGAAACTGCCGATGGGGGTCTACCGGGAACTGCTGCTCGAGCGGCTCGCCGCCGAGGTCCGGATGCCGGGCAGCCGTCTCGCGACCCTGCTCGGTCTCGGCGACGGCTCAGCCGGCAGCGAGCGCGCCGGCGCCGGCGCGCCCCGCGCCCGCGTGCCGCAGCTGCGTCGCGCCGGCCGCGGCACGCTCGTCAGCCAGGCGCTCGAACGCCTGCTGCAGCGACCGCGCTCGGCCGCCCACGTCCGCGGCCGGGACCTGCTCGTGGGCTTACCCGAGGGACGGGGCTTCGAGGTTCTGCGCAAAGTGCTCGATACGCTGGCCGACGACCCGGGCCTGAGCCCCGCGCAGCTGCTCGAACGGTGGCGCGACGAGCCCGAGTACGAGCGGCTCGCGGAACTGGCGGGTTCCCCGCTCCCGGAGCTTGATGATGCGGCGATTGGCCGCGAAATCACCTCGATCATCGGCAAAATTGCCGAAGAGAACGGTCCCGACCGGCGCTGGACCGAACTCATCGCCAAAGCCGACAGCGTAGGCCTCACGGAAAGCGAGACCAACGAACTCAAGGACTTGGCAGCGCGCAAGCGCGATCGCCCCAAACCCTCGTCGGCCTGAGATCGCGGGTCGCGCAATTTTCATTGCAGGGAACGCTTCTTTCGCGCGGTTGTCTGCTACCCTATGCGGCTATTTTCTCCGGACCCGGGGGTCGTACTCTTGAGCGAAAACAACAAGCGGGCCACGCACGTCGCCGATGAGCGGCAGTCGCAGCTGAAGCTGCTCATCGCCAAGGGCAAGGAACAGGGCTTCCTGACCTATGGGGAGGTCAACGACCACCTCCCGAGCGAGATCGTCGATCCCGAGCAGATCGAAGATATCGTCAACATGATCAACGACATGGGCATTCCGGTGTACGAAAAGGCACCGGACGCCGAGACGCTGATCCTGGCCGAGGGCACGGTCGCGACCGACGACGAGGCGGTCGAGGAGGCGGCGGCCGCGCTCGCCACCGTCGACGCCGAGTTCGGCCGCACGACCGACCCCGTGCGCATGTACATGCGCGAGATGGGCACCGTGGAACTCCTCACCCGCGAGGGCGAGATCCGCATCGCGAAGCGCATCGAGGAGGGCCTCGACGCCGTGCGCGGCGCGCTGGCGCACTTCCCGGCCACCTACGAGCTGCTGCTCAAGGCCTACGAGCCGGTCAAGAGCGGCCAGGGACGCCTCGTTGACATCATCGTCGGCTTCGTCGACCCGAACGCCCCGGACGAGATTGCCCAGCCGCAGAACCCGAAGCTCATGGCCCTCGAGAAGGCCGAGACCGAGGGCGATGACGAGGAGGCCGGCGACGAGGAAGAGGCGCTGGAGACGGGACCGGACCCCGAGGAGGCCGCGCGCCGCTTCGCGGCCATCGCCAAGCTGCACGTCGCTGCCGTGAAGTCGCTCGACGAGAAGGGCCCGAAGGACCCGAAGACCCAGAAGGCGCGCGAGAAGCTCGCCGCGCAGTTCATGGAACTCAAGCTCGCGCCGAAGATGTTCGAGCTCCTGATCGGCAACCTGCGCGAGTACCTCGCCGTGATCCGCGGTCTCGAGAAGGAGATCATGCAGATCTGCGTCAAGCACGCCGGCATGCCGCGCAAGGACTTCATCGCCGTCTTCCCGAAGAACGAGACGAAGCCGGGCTGGATCGACAAGCAGATCCGCGCCAAGCGCAAGCACTCGGCGCCGCTCGCCAAGCTGAAGCCCGACATCGTCGAGCGCCAGGCCCGCATCCGCTCCCTCGAGGAAGCGCTGCACCTGTCGATCCATGACATCAAGGAAATCAACCGCGAAGTGGCCGTCGGCGAGGCGCAGGCGCGCCGCGCCAAGAAGGAAATGGTCGAGGCGAACCTTCGTCTCGTGATCTCGATCGCGAAGAAGTACACCAACCGCGGCCTGCAGTTCCTGGA
>CAITAM010000220.1 GCA_903890265.1 uncultured Pseudomonadota bacterium
ATATCCTGCTCCGGCTGAAGTGGCTCGATACCGACGCCGATCGCGAGATCGCGGCGCGCGGACTCGCGCCGCGCGAGGAGGGCCGGCTGCCGGATCCGGTCACGGACCACGGCAGTTCGGACCTGCTGGCGGCAGACGTGCTGATGGATACCGTCATGACGCCGGCTGTGACCGTCGCATCGGACCCGGCGCCCTCGCCCGGCCCGTCCGCGTCGCCGCCAGCCGACCCGCCGGCCATGGTCGCTGGCACGCTCCCGGACTACGACCCGGAAATCGCGGCGATCTTCAGCGAGGAGGCCACGGAACTGCTCGAGGCGGCGGACGCTGCGCTGGCCGGGATGCGGGCGGCGCCGACGGATCGGGACGAGTCGACCGCCCTTGCGCGGGTACTGCATACCCTGAAAGGCGGGGCACGCATGGCCGGGGTGACGGCCATGGGCGACCTGGCCCACGAGTTCGAGTCACTGCTGCTGCGCGTGGCCGGTGCGGATATCGCCCCGGATGCGGCGGCATTAGCCGTCATGCAACAGGCGCTTGACGCCCTGCAGCGCATGCGCGACCGGGTCGCCGCCAGCGAGCCCGTCCTTGCCGACGAGGCGCTGACGCGCAGTATCGCGGCGCTGGCCGGTGAAGCGGCTGCCGCCGAGGACGCCACGCCCGTGCCACCGCTGCCCATGGCGCAGCCGGATCTGCCGGTCGTCACGGATATCGAGGCCAGCGGCCCGGGTGTACCGCTCAAGCCTGCACCGGGCGACGGCGTCGAGACGGCGGCGGTGCCGGTGCTTGTGCCGGACCTCTCGGAGGAGTCGCGATCGATCGTCCTCCCCCCCGGACGCGATGCGGCGGCCCAGCCGGAGCGCGAGGTGCTGGCGCGCGTCGACGCGGAGCTGCTGGATAACCTCCTCAATGCCGCCGGCGAAGTCAGTATCTTCCGCGCCCGCATGGAGCAGCAGCTGCACTCGGTTGAGTCCAATCTCGGCGAGCTGGGTCGGGTGGTGCTGCGCCTGCGTGACCAGATGCGCAAGCTTGAGGCCGAGACCGAAGCCCAGATCATGAACAAGCACGACCCCCAGCCGGGCGCGCATTCCGATTTCGATCCGCTGGAGCTCGACCGGTACTCGGCACTGCAGCAGTACTCGCGCGCGCTCGCCGAGTGTGTCAGCGACGTCGCGAGCGTGCAGTCACTGCTCGAGACCCAGTCGCGAGATGCGCAGAACCTGCTGATGCAGCAGGCGCGGCTCGTCACGGAATTGCAGAACGGACTGATGCGCACGCGCATGGTCCCCTTTCAACGGCACGCGCAGCGGCTGACCCGCATCGTCCGGCAGGCAGCGAGTGACTCCGGCAAGAGTGCCGAGCTTGTGCTGGTCGGTGCCACCGGCGAGCTCGACCGGCAGGTGCTGGAGCGAATGCTGCCGCCGTTCGAACACCTGCTGCGCAATTCCGTGGTGCACGGGATTGAGACCCCCGAGCAGCGTCAGGCGCTCGGCAAGCCTGTCACCGGACGAATCGAGCTGACCCTGCGCCGCGACGGGTCCGAGGTCGTCATTCTGCTCAAGGACGACGGGGCGGGCATGAACCTGCGGGCGATCCGCGACAAGGCGATCTCGCTTGGCATGCTGGATCCGCGGCGTGCCATCCCCGACGAGGATCTCGTGCGCTTCGTCCTCGAGCCTGGCTTCAGTACGGCCTCGTCGCTTACCCAGACGGCGGGCCGCGGAATCGGCATGGACGTCGTGGCAACCGAGGTGAAGAAGCTCGGCGGTTCGCTGCACATCGAGACCACGCCCGGGCAGGGCACGCAGTTCACGATCCGCCTGCCGTTCACTCTGGCCATCAGCCAGGCGCTGATCGTGCGCATCGGTAACGAAGTCTATGCGCTGCCGCTGCCGACGGTTGAGGGCGTGGTCAGGCTGCCGAAGCACGAAGTGGTCATGCATCTCGCAGAGGACGTGCCGTCCTTTGAATACGCGAGCCAGCGCTACCGTTTCCAGCACCTTGGCGCGTTCGTCGGCGGGCCGGCGGCGCAGCTTCCGGAGACGGATGCCGCGGTACCCGTCGTCCTTGTGCGGGCCGGTGAAAGCTCGACCGCACTCGTCACCGATGAGCTCATCGGCAGCCGCGAGATCGTGGTCAAGTCCGTCGGGCCGCAGGTCGGGTCCATCCGCGGAATTGCCGGGGCGACCATTCTGGGTGACGGCCGGGTGGTCGTGATCCTCGATATCGGCACGCTGGTGCGCGGCGACTGGCGCTCGCGGTATCTCGTTGATTCGAGTGTTGATCGCGTTGACCGACGGACGTTTGCGCTCGTGGTCGATGATTCCATCACGGTCCGGCGCGTGACCCAGCGATTGCTGGAGCGCAACGGCATGCGCGTCATGACGGCCAAGGACGGTGTCGACGCCATGGCCATCATGCAGGATCACGTTCCGGACGTGATCCTCCTCGACATCGAGATGCCGAGGATGGACGGGTACGAGGTCGCGACACAGGTGCGGGCCGACCCGCGGCTGGCCGCGGTACCGATCGTGATGATCACCTCGCGCTCCGGCGAGAAGCACCGCGCGCGCGCGGTGCAGCTTGGTGTGGATGACTACCTCGGCAAGCCGTATCAGGAGAATGAACTGCTCGATGCGATCGAGCCGCTCGTCCGACGCCGGCGGGAGGGCGCGTGAGCGAAGCGATTGATGAACTGTACGGTCTGCTCATCCCGGTGGTCGACGAGCGGCTGCTGGTGCCACGGGCCTGCGTGGCGGAAGTGATCGCCTGGTCCGTGCCGCAGCCGATGCCCGGCGCACCGGCCTGGTACCTTGGCACCGTCGGCTGGAACGGCCGGACCATCCCGGTCATTTCCTTCGAGGGCACGCTGGGCCACGGTATCCCGACCGCGACGGGCCGGACCCGCATTGTCGTCTTTCATTGCCTTGCCGACCGCCTGACGGCGGGCAACTTCGGCATCATCACCCAGGGCTTCCCGCAGCTCGTGCGCCTGAACGAGGAAGTGGTGAAGCCGGATCCCCGGCGCAGCTACCAGTCGGAGTCGCCGGTGCTGTGCGGGCTGCGCATGGTCAACGAGACGCCGCTGATTCCGGACCTTGAGTTCCTTGAGCGGCTCATTGCCGATGAGACCAGCGTCGGCCGCTAGCCGCCGCTAGCCGCGTCTAGGCGCTCAATGCAGCGGGTCGCCGTCGGTGAACGGCCGATTGGCGCGCGCTTCGGCGGCGGCAGCCTCCGGATTGCGATTCTGGGCCTTGAGCGCAAGCGCCACCTGCTTCCATGCCTCGCCGGACGTCCGCTGGTCGCCTTCGCTCAGGGCCACGGCCTTGCGCGCGACCGACTCCGCCTGCGCGGCTTCGCCGGCCGCGAGCCGGATCTTCGCCATCTCGATCCACACCAGCGGATTGCGCGGTTCGATCCGGACCGCGCGCTCGAGGATCGACATCGCGGTGAGGTAATCGGCCTTCGCGCCCGCCGCCTGGGCCTGTCCGACCAGCGCGTTGGTCGCGGGGCTGAGCTGGTAGTGGCGGGTACTCGCCGGCGGCAGTGCCGGTGCCGGCGTGGCCGGCAACTCGACAGCCTTTGGCGCGGGCGGCGTTGCGGTGACCGGCTCGAAAGGACGCGCGGTGCTGTTCGCGGGCGCCGTCGGCACCGGTGGCGGCGGTGGCGGTCGTTCGACCGGTACGGCGACGGCGGCGTCCTCGGGCGGGCGCATCAGCGAGCAGGCGCCGAGCGTCACGACCGCGAGCAGGAGCAGCGTCCGCGCGCCGGCCGTGAAAGCACCGCTCAGGCGTGGCGCCGCCGCATCATTCAATACCTTCACCTGACCTCACTCCAGACCGGGTCTCGCCGGCTGCACGGTGCGCGCGGCACTAGGGCGCTGATTGTGCACCACCGACCGCGCTGTCCGCAGCCTCGCCACAACCGGTCGGTGGCGGCGCGCCGTCGCGCGCCGGCAGCCCGACGCGAATCGGCACGCCCGGGCAGTTGGGTCCCGAGGGGCGGCCGGTCTCGAAATCGATGTAGGCGAGCGCGGCGCCCTCCGGTGGTGCGGGCTCGAACGAGGTCGGGTGCAGCGCGAGCATCGTGTCGGTCCACGCGGGCAGCGCACCGAGTGCACCGGTAAGACCGGTAATGCGGTTGTCGTCAAAGCCGACCCAGACCACGACGAGATGCGAGCCCGAGAAGCCGGCGAACCAGCTGTCCCGCGTATCCGACGAGGTACCGGTCTTGCCCGCCGTGACCACCGGTCGCAGGCGCGCCCCGCCTGCGTGGCCCGTGCCGTGCGTCATGACGGCCGTCATCATCTGGCCGAGCGCAAAGACGCTGGCCGGCGGGGCGGCTTCCTTGACGTCGAGCGGGAATGTCTTGAGCGGCTTGCCGTCTTCGCCAAGGACGGCGCGCACGGCACGCAGGCGCGTCTGGAACCCGCCGTTCGCGAGGCTGTTGTAGATCTGCGCCACCTCGATCGGCGCCATGTCGACCGCGCCGAGCAGCAGCGAAGGATTGGCGGCCGGGGTCCGGTCGAGGCCGAGCCGCGGGAAGGTCTGCACGATGTTCTTGACGCCGACGTCGAGGCCGAGGTGCACGGTCGCGAGGTTCATGGACTCGGCGAGCGCGTGCACCAGCGTGACGGGACCGTAGACCAGGTGAGTGTAGTTTTCCGGCGTCCAGTGATCACCGCCCGAGAGCGCGAGATCGACCGGGGCGTCCTCGATGATGCTGGCGGCGTTGTACCGCCCGGTTTCAAGCGCCGTGAGGTACACCACCGGCTTGACCAGCGAGCCGATCGGCCGCCGTGCGTCGAGAGCGCGGTTAAAGCCGTCGAAACCCACGTCCCGGCCGCCGACGATCGCCACCACATCGCCGGTTTCCGGCAGCGTCACGACCACCGAGCCCTGCAGCGGCGCGCCCTTGCGCTTCGCCGGTGGCTCGAGTCGGGCCAGCTGCCGGGTCAGCGCCTTTTCCGCGGCACTCTGCGCCCGCGGATCGAGACTCGTGTAGATCGACAGGCCCGCCTTCGCCAGGTCTGCTTCGCGGTAGTCGCGCTTGAGGGTCCGGCGCACGAAGTCCATGTACGCCGGGAAGTAGCTGCCCGATTCGGGCGGGCGGATGCCGAGCGGTTCGCGCGCGGCCGCCTGGGCCTGCTCGCGGGTGACGACTCCCTCGTCGGCAAGCATCGCGAGCACCCGGTCGCGGCGCGCCCGTGCCGCCTCGGGGTGCCGCCGCGGGTCGTAGACCGAGGGGCCGCGGACCATGCCCGTCAGGAGCGCGACCTCCGCGAGGTTGAGTTCGTTGAGCGGCTTGGCGAAGTAGAACTCGCTGGCGAGGCCGAAGCCGTGAATCGCCCGCTCGCCGTCCTGGCCGAGGAATATCTCGTTGATGTAGGCGGTGAGGATGTCGCTCTTGCTGAAATGCGCCTCGAGCCGGGTCGCCATGATGGCTTCCTTCAGCTTACGGCCCAGCGAGCGGCCGTCATCGAGGAAGTAGTTTTTCACGAGCTGCTGCGTCAGCGTGCTGCCGCCCTGCGCCAGGTGGCCGGCGCGCAGGTCCACCCACATCGCGCGCAGGAGGCCCTTCGGGTCGATGCCGCCGTGGGTGTCAAAGCGCCGGTCTTCGACCGTCTTCAGCGCGGCCGGCAGGAGCGGCGGCACGTCGGCCGGCGCCAGCACGATACGGTCCTCGCCGTGCACCGGCGAGATGTTGCCGATCATCAGCGGATCGAGCCTGAAAACCGGGACGTCGCCCTGCGCCGAGCTGATCCGGGCGATCGAATCCTTGGTGAAGGTCACCGACAGCTTGGTCGCGTCGCGTACCTCGTCCGTAAAAACGGCACGCCTCGCGTGGAACTCGATTGACGAGTCATGGCGGGTGTACGTGCCCGCGGTGTCGATGCCGGTCGAAGGGCGGTAGTGCAGTCGCTTCAGTTCCTGCTCGAAATCGTCCTCCGTGAGGCCGAGACCCGCGTAGATCTCGGTCGGCAGTGCATAGACGCGTGCAGGAACGTCCCAGCGGCGACCCTCGAACTCCTCGCGCACGACCCGGTCGAGGTGCATGACGTAAAGGCCGAGCAGCAGCACGAGGCCGCCGACGAGTGCGGCAGTGGCCAGCAGCAGTTTCCTGATCCAGGGTTTCATCCCGCGAGGTCTCCGTACAGGGTCTGCAGCGCCGCGAGCGCGGCCAGCGCCGCCGTTTCCGTGCGCAACACGCGCGGCCCGAGCCGCACGGGGAGGTAGCCGTTGCCGGCGGCGAGCCGGACTTCCGTAGCGGACAGGCCGCCCTCGGGGCCGACCAGGAGCGAAATGTCCGCGGGCGCGCCGAACCCGCCGATGCCGCGCGCGGCGCTGGGATCGAGCACGAGCCGCAAGCCTGCCGCCTGCCCTGCGCGCTCGGTGGCGAGCCACTCCGGCAGGGTCACCGGCTCCGCGACCTCGGGGATCACGGTCCGGCCGCACTGTTCGCTGGCAGCGATCGCGACACCGAGCCAGTGGGCCCGCTTCTTCGCAGCGGACTCCGCGTTGAGGCGCACGACGGCGTGCTCGGCCTTCAGCGGCACGATCCGCGTCGCGCCGAGCTCGGTCGCCTTCTGGACGGCGAAGTCCATGCGCTCGGCACGGGAGATGCCCTGTACCAGCGTGAGGTTGAGCGACGCGCCGGCCGCGCCGGCGAGACGGGCCCCGAGACGCACCAAGACGCTGCCAGCGCGGACCGCCTCGATCCGGCCGGCATGCTCGGTGCCATCCCCATCGAAGACCCGCACCGGCGCGCCGGGGCCGAGCCTGAGCACGCGCGCAAGATGGTTCGCGGCGGCCGGCGGCAGCTCGACGAGGCCGCCCTCGCTGAGGGCGACCGCGGCGTGGACCCGCGTCAGGCGCACCGGGCCGATGCTCGGCAAGGCCGGCGCGCCAAGGCGCCGCCGGGGCCGCGAGGCACGACCGGTGGGCGGGGCGGACAGGGCGTGGACGGAGAAGGAATGGGTTTCATGGCAGCGCGCGCTCGGAGTCTAGCGAACGATACGGTCCGTTGCCGTGCCTCGCGGGGCGCCATACGTTAAGCTTTCGTCATGCAGGGAATCCCGGCGCTTTCAGTGGATCGGGGCACCGGTCTCGCCCTTGGGGCGCGGCAGTGCGACTCGCCCAACCGCGACGCCCGCCCGCCCGGCGCGACGGTGGATCTGATCGTCGTGCACGGGATCAGCCTGCCGCCAGGCCGCTACGACGGCGACGAGGTGGAGGCGTTTTTCGGCAACCGCCTCGACGCCGGCCGTCATCCGTTCTACGCCACGATCGAGGGGCTGCGCGTCTCGGCGCACTTCTACGTCCGCCGCGACGGGCGTCTCGTGCAGTTCGTGCCGGTTCACGAGCGGGCGTGGCATGCCGGTCTGTCACGCTACGGTGGCCGCGACGCCTGCAACGATTTCTCCGTGGGCATCGAGCTCGAGGGCTGCGATGACGAACCCTACGACGACCGCCAGTACCCGGTGCTCGCCGGGCTGATCCAGGCGCTCCGGCGGGCCTATCCCACGCTCGGGAGCACGCCCCCGGTCGGTCACAGTGACATCGCGCCCGGGCGCAAGACCGACCCCGGGCCTCACTTTGACTGGCCGCGGCTGAACGCCGCGCTCGTGCGGTCACCGGCGGTCCCCGCGCCACGCTAGTTGCCCCGTCGGGCGCGCGCCAGGCCGCGGGTGCTGCCGGTGTCGGCGAGGGTGCATTTCGCGGCGGTCGCGGCTATCGTTCAAGCCAGCGTCGACGGTCCGAAGTGGCCTGTGGCCCGCCGTCGCCAGCCCCGGGTGCGTGGACACGGCCCGGGCGGGCGGCAACGGGTGCGACGCGCAGGTTGGCTCGCCGGTGACGGGCAAACCACGGGAGTGGACGGTGGTATGACGCGCGTGATGTACCAGGAGGGGCAGTTTTTCGTCCTGCCGCTGGCCCGTGGCACCTGCGCGGTCGGGCTGCTGGCGCGGATGCCGCCGCGTGGCGGCGTGGCGCTCGGCTACTTCTTCGGGCCGCGGCGTCACGAGCCGCCCGCGGAGCCGACGTATTATCGCGGCCTCCTGCCCGAGCATTCGGTGTTCGTTTGCCGCTTTCGTGACGCCGCGCTGTACCGCGGCCAGTGGCCGCTGCTAGGGTTGCGGGAGGCCTTCGTCCGTGGCGATTGGCCGATACCCGCCTTTCACCGTTACGACGGGGGCACGACCCTCGCGCCCGGCGTCACGGACGTGACCGACTGGCGGGTGGAATACGGCGAGGACAACCTGATCGTGCCGGTCCGGGAAATGCCGGCGACGCAGGCGGACCTCAAGCTCGTCGATGACTACGCCTTTGATCCGTCGACGCTTGCGGTCGAGGTCGGCCGGCGGCTGATGGCCGAAACGCCCACCACCGACGCCTGGCGCTGACCGGCGGGCGGTGCTGTCAGCCGGTCGTGCGGCGTGACTTCCAGAGGACCTCGGTGCCACCGGCGCTGCGCGCCAGCACGCGCGCGATGACGAACATGAGGTCTGACAGGCGATTGAGGTAATGCGCGACGTGGTCGGCCACGGGTTCGGCGGCCGCCAGCGACCAGACGCGCCGCTCGGCCCGCCGAATGATGGTCCGTGCGAGGTGCGCGGCGGCCGCGCCGTTGCCGCCGGCCGGCAGCACGAATTCCTTGAGCGGCGGCAGTGGGTCGTTCAGGCGGTCGAGGTCGGCCTCCAGCGCCGCGACGTGCTCGGCGTCGATCACGTGATAGCCGGGCACGCAGAGTTCCGCGCCGATGTCGAACAGTTCGTGCTGGACGCGGGTCAGGCAGTCGACGATGTCCGCTGGCATCCCGGGCGTCGCGAGCAGCACGCCAATCGAGCTGTTGGCCTCATCCACGGTGCCATAGGCCTCCACGCGCAGCGAATCCTTCGCCACCCGCGTGCCGTCGCCGAGCCCGGTGCTGCCGTCGTCGCCGGTGCGGGTGTAGATCTTGCTGAGACGGTTCGCCATCGGGTGCGCTCCACGGGCGGGGTCGGATCGGTGGGCTAGCGGAAGAGGCCGGGATGGTGCGAGCCGCGCGGCTCCAGTGTCAAGCAAGTTGACCGCGGGGCGGGCGGAAGGCGAGTCTTGGCGCCGGAGGCCAGCCCATGTCCCAGCCGATGCCTGACTCGTCCCCGCTTGCGGGGGCATCCGCGGAGCTGCGCGCGGCGCTCGATGCCGCGCACGCGGCGAACCGGGTCGTCCGCGCGCACTACGGGCGCGCGCCGGCGATCACGATCAAGACTGACGCCTCGCCCGTCACCGTTGCGGATCTCGCCACCGAGCAGGAAGTGCGGGCACTGCTGCTCGGGGCCTTTCCGGAGCATGGGTTCTTCGGTGAGGAGACCGGCATCCACCGGCCGTCCGCCGACGGGCCGCTGTGGATCGTCGACCCGATCGACGGCACGCGGGCCTTCATTCGCGAATTTCCGCTGTTTTCCACCCAGATCGCGCTGCGGCGGGAGGGCGACTTCGTCGTCGGTGTCTCCAGTGCGGCCGTGTACGGTGAACTCGCGTACGCGGAGCGCGGCCAAGGGGCGTTCCTGAACGGGCGCCGGGTCCGCGTCAGCCAGGTCGATCGCATCGAGGAGGCCCAGCTGTCGCTCGGCAACAGTCGCAGCCTCGCCGGCAGCGCCCGCTGGGCGCGTTACGGCGAGCTCGTGCGACGGGCAGCCTACAGCCGTGGCTACGGCGAATTCCTGCAGTACCACCTGCTGGCCGCCGGCAAGCTCGACGTCGTCATCGAGACGGACATCAAGATCTACGACGTGGCGGCCGTGGCCGCCATCGTCAGCGAGGCGGGCGGCCGCTGCACCGATATCGACGGCGCGCCGCTGGCACTCGACAGCACGTCGATCGTCGCGACCAACGGGCTGCTGCACGACGCGGTACTGGACGCCCTCGGCGGCTAGGGCTGCAGCCGGGTCACGTGCCAGGGGGTGGCCTGGAAGCGGTCGCCGTCCCCGATCGCCGTCAGGCGGCGGGTAAAGCGCGCCCGGTCGTGGATGCGGTACTCGCCCTCGACCCACAGCTCAACGGCCTCGGCCCACAGCCGGTAGCCGCCCCAGTGTGCCGGGCGCGGCAGGGGCACCCGGGCGCTCGCCGGTCCCACCGGGTGGGCGTCACCCTGCGACAGCTCGCCGCCGAAGCGCTGCGCCTCGGTCTTCAGCGCCTCGAGCATGTCGGCGCGGCTGCCGATCGGCTGGCTCTGCCGGCTCGCCCAGGCGCCGACCCGGCTCAGCCAGGGACGGGGTTCGTAGTAGTCGTCGCTCTCGGCCGCCGGCGAGCGGACGACGAAGCCCTCCACGCGGACCTGCCGGTGCAGGACGTCCCAGTGCATGACCACCGAGGCGCGCGGCCGCTGGCTGAGTTCGGCGCCCTTGCGCGACTCGTAGTTGCTGAAGAAGACGAGGTAACCGGCCGGCAGGACGATGTCCTTGCAGAGCACGATGCGGGCGGACGGCTGGCCGTCGGCACCGACGGTCGCGAGCGTCATCGCGTTGGGATTGGGCGAGACCTGCTCGTCAAACGCCTGGCGCAGCCAGTGCGCGGCGGTCTGCAGCGGGTCGTGCGGCAGCGGATCCGGCAGGGTCTGGTTGAGCAGGCGGGTCATGGCCGAATAGTAAGCCCCGACCGGCTCTGCGCCTAGCCTCGAGCGGGGGGGAAAGTACCGATGCGCTTCGCGCGCGCGCGGTTGCAAGCCCGGGTGCGCTAACGCTAAATAGCGGCTCGCCGCCCAGGACAACCACCATGACCCTCGACGAACTCCGTGCCCGTATCACCGTCCTCGACCGGGAGCTCGTCGAGCGCATGGCCGAGCGCGAGAAGCTGTCGCGGCAGGTGGCCGAGGTGAAGCGCGCCACGGGCTACCCGACCCGCGATTTCCAGCGCGAGCGGGACGTGCTGCTGAGGGCGCGCGCGCAGGCTGCCGAGCTTGGCGCCTCGCCGGACCTCGCCGAGGCGATCCTCTCCCTGCTGATCACCGATTCGCTCGCCACGCAGGAGAAAGCGCTCGTCAGCGCGCGCGCGGCCGGCACCGGCAAACGGGCGCTGGTCATCGGCGGGCGCGGCAAGATGGGCGGCTGGTTCGCGGAGTTCCTCGCCTCGCAGGGCTATGAAGTGGAGGTCGCGGACCCGGCCGGCGCGCTGGCGGGATTCCCGCACCGGGCCGACTGGGCGGACGGTGCGATCGACCAGGACATCATCGTGGTGGCGACGCCGCTCGGTGTGACGAGCGCGCTGCTCACCGATATCGCGGCCCGCCGGCCTCCGGGGCTGATATTTGATCTCGGGTCGATCAAGACGCCGCTGCGCGCCGGGCTCATGGCGCTCAAGAACGCGGGCCTGCGCGTGACCTCGCTGCATCCCATGTTTGGCCCCGACACGCACCTGTTGTCCGGCCGGCACGTGATCTTCGTGGATCTTGGCCATGCCGGTGCACTGGCCGACGCGCAGGCACTCTTCGCCTCGACCATGGCCGAGCGCGTCACGATGACGCTCGACGAGCACGACCGACTGATCGCCTACGTGCTTGGCCTGTCGCATGCGCTCAACATTGCCTTTTTCACGGCGCTGGCCGAGAGCGGCGAGGCGGCACCGCGCCTCGCCAAGCTCTCCTCCAGCACCTTCGACGCCCAGCTCGACGTGGCCAGCCGGGTGGCCAGCGAGTCGCCGGCCCTTTATTTCGAAATCCAGGCGCTGAACGAGTACGGCGGCGAATCGCTGTCCGCGCTGCTGTTCGCCGTCGAGCGCCTGCGGGCGACGGTGCGCTCCGGCGACGAGAAGGGGTTCGCGCAGATGATGACCCGCGGCCGGGCTTACCTCGAGGGCCGGCCGTCGAGCGCGCCCGGCGCCCAGCAGCCATGACCCGCGACCCGCCGCGGCACGGTCCGGCGGGCGACGACCCGGTGAACGGCGAGCGGCCCGCGGCGCAGACGGAGGTCGTGGCGCTGCGCGCCGAACTCGCCGCCCTGATCGCTGCCGCCGCGGCCAACGAAGCCAAGCTCGCCCGCAGCCTCGAGCGCGAGCTCGCGCTGATGCGTGCCGAATCCCTGCCGGACCTGCTGCGCGAGGCGACCGAGGGCGTGGCACAGGCCTACGGCCTGCGCGCGGTGACCCTGGCGCTTGAAGATCCCGCGCACGAGCTCCGGCATCTGCTGCTCGCGCTCGGCGAGAGCGCGGATTACCTGCCGGGCGTCGTGTTCGCCGACTCGCTGGTTGCCCTGACGCCCGTCGCCGCGCACCTCACGAGGCCGTGGCTCGGAACCTACCAGCGGGCCGATCACGATCTGCTGTTCCGCGGCGCGCCGGTGCCCGCCAGTGTTGCCCTGCTGCCGCTGCTCGTCGCGGGGCGCCTCGCCGGCCTGCTCTGCCTCGGCGCCGCGGATCCCGGTCGCTTTGACGCGCGGCTGGCCAGCGATTTTCTCAACCGGCTGGGCACCGTCCTTGCCGTCTGCCTCGACAACGCGACCAACCGGGCGCGCGTCATGCGCAGCGGCCTCGCCGATTACCTCACCGGCTGGCAGAGCCGGCGCTACCTGCACGCGCGGCTGCGCGAGGAACTCGCCCGCGCCGCGCGCCAGGGCACGTCCATCGCCTGCGTGATGGTCGACGTGGATCATTTCAAGGCGATCAACGACACCTACGGCCACCTTGCCGGTGACGAGGCGTTGCGCGAGATCACGGCACGCATCGACGGGCAGATCCGGGCGAGCGATACCGCGGCGCGCTTCGGCGGCGACGAATTCGCCCTGCTGCTGCCGGATTCGTCGGTCGCTGCCGCGCTGCAGTTTGCCGAGCGCATCCGGGTGGCGATGCGCGTGCCGGTCGAGGTGAGGCCC
>CAITAM010000221.1 GCA_903890265.1 uncultured Pseudomonadota bacterium
AACTGAAGGCCGCGCTCGGCGCGCCGGCCACGGCGCCGGCCAGCACCGTCTACGCGGGCTCGTTCGCGGCCGCGGCCGTGGCGGGCGCGGTCAAGGACGTGCCGATGTATCAGGTTGACGCGATCGTCCGCCGGGCGCCCGCGTTGCAGGCGACGGACCTCGGTCGCGCCGCAATGGCTTCCTACTGAGCGCGTCTGAAGGGTAACGGTACATGAACCTCGTCGGTTTCTATGCTTCGCTCGATCCGTGGGTGCAGACGGCGCTCCTGAAGACGCTCGAGATCCTCGGCGTGCTCCTGGTCGTGGTGTTCTCGGTCGCGTTCATGACGCTGGCCGAGCGCAAGGTCATCGGCTGGATCCAGGGTCGCATGGGCCCGAACCGGGTCACGCTGATCGGCATCCCGTTCACCGAGGGCTGGGGCCAGCCGATCGCCGACGTCGTGAAGCTCCTGTTCAAGGAGATCGTGCTGCCGGCGAACGCCGACCGGGTGCTGTTCCTGCTCGCGCCGATGATCGCGCTCGTGCCGGCGTTCGCCACGTGGGCGGTCGTACCGTTTTCGCCGGCCTTCGTGCTCGCCGACATCGACGCGGGTCTGCTCTACGTCCTCGCCCTGACCTCGCTTGGTGTCTACGGCATCATCCTCGCCGGCTGGGCGACCAACTCGAAGTACGCCCTGCTCGGTGCGCTGCGCTCGGCGGCGCAGATCGTGGCCTACGAGATCGCCATGGGCTTTGCGCTCGTTGGCGTGCTGATGGTCGCGGGCAGCCTCAACCTCTCGGACATCGTCCGCTCGCAGTCGGGCGCGTTTGGCTGGAACGTCATCTGGCTCGCGCCACTCGCGGTCATCTACTTCATCTCGGGGATCGCCGAAACGAACCGGGCGCCGTTCGACGTCGCCGAAGGCGAGTCGGAGATCGTCGCGGGCTTCCACGTCGAGTACTCGGGCGCGACCTTCGCGACCCTCTTCGCGCTGCCCGAATACGCGAACATGATCCTGATCGCGGTGCTGACCTCGGTCATGTTCTTCGGTGGCTGGCTGTCGCCGTTCGACGGCTACCTGCCCGCCACGTCGTTCCTCGCCCAGCCATCCTTCGTCTGGCTGCTCGGCAAGATCGTGTTCTTCCTGTTCTGCTTCCTCTGGTTCCGCGCCACCTTCCCGCGCTACCGCTACGACCAGATCATGCGGCTCGGCTGGAAGGTCTTCATCCCGCTCACGCTGATCTGGATCTTCGTCGAAGGCCTGATGGTCTACTGGCACGTGGGCCCGTGGCGTCACTGACACCCAAGGACTCGAACGCGATGAATGCCGTACGTAATCTGACCAAGACGCTGCTCCTTGGCGAGCTGCTGCAGGGACTTGGGCTCACGTTCAAGTACATGCTGAAGCCGAAGACCACGGTGCGCTACCCGGAGGAAAAGACGCCGCAGTCCTACCGCTACCGCGGTCTGCATGCGCTGCGTCGCTACCCCAATGGCGAGGAGCGCTGCATCGCCTGCAAGCTGTGCGAGGCGGTCTGCCCGGCGCTGGCGATCACCATCGAGTCCGACGTGTCGGCCGACGGCACGCGCCGCACGACCCGCTACGACATCGACCTCTTCAAGTGCATCTACTGCGGCTTCTGCGAGGAGGCCTGCCCGGTGGACGCGATCGTGGAAACGCGCATCCACGAGTACCACATGGAAAATCCCGGCGAGAACATCATGACCAAGGACAAGCTCCTGGCGGTCGGTGAGCGCTTCGAGACCATGATTTCCGCCGACAAGGCCGCCGATGCGGCGTACCGGTGAGCGGCAGCCCCGCCATGACCCCGGTCACCAACAACATGCGGGGCCGCGGCCCCGGAGTCAGGTAACGTGCTGATCAACATACTCTTCTACCTGTTCTCGGCGACGCTGATCACGGCCTCGCTCGGGGTCGTGCTCGCCCGGAACTCCGTGCACTCGGCCATGTTCCTGGTTCTCGCCTTCTTCACGAGCTCAGGCCTCTGGCTGCTGCTCGGCGCCGAGTTCCTCGCGATCGTGCTGGTGCTCGTCTACGTCGGTGCGGTGATGGTGCTGTTCCTTTTCGTGGTCATGATGCTCGATGTCAACGTCGCGCAGATGCGCGAGGGGTTCACCCGCTACGCGCCGCTCGGCGCCCTGATCGCGCTTATCGTCATCGCCGAGATCTGCTACGTGGTCTGGCACCCGTCGCTCAAGCTCGACATGCTGGGACTCACCTCGGACGTGGCGGCCTCTGCGTCGAACACGCGCAGCCTCGGCCTCGTGCTCTACACGAAGTACGCCTACCCGTTCCAGCTCGCCGCCGTGCTGCTGCTGCTCGCGATCGTGGCGGCGATCACGCTGACGATGCGCCAGCGTCCCAACCTGAAGAAACAGGACATTTCCGCCCAGGTGGCGGTACGCAAGGGCGACCGCCTGCGCGTCGTCCAGGTGGCCTCGGAGAAGCGCCCATGATCGGACTGCCGCATTACCTGACGCTGGCCGGGATCGTGTTCAGCATCGCGGTTGCCGGGATCTTCCTGAACCGCAAGAACGTCATCGTCCTGCTGATGTGCATCGAGCTCATGCTGCTTGCCGTCAACTTCAATTTCGTCGCGTTCTCGCACTTCCTCGGGGATCTCTCCGGGCAGGTGTTCGTGTTCTTCATCCTGACCGTCGCCGCCGCCGAGGCCGCTATTGGTCTTGCCATTCTGGTGGTCCTGTTCCGCGAGCGTCGCAGTATCGACGTCGAGGAACTCGACACGATGCGGGGTTGAGCCGACCATGCAAAATCTTCTGCTGCTGATCGTTCTGGCGCCGCTCGCGGCGGCGGCGCTGGCCGGGTTGTTCGGCCGGCTCATCGGTCGCGCCGGCGCGCACACGGTCACCATCCTCGGGGTGGCCGTCGCCTTCGCGGGCTCGGCCACCGTGCTCTACCGCATGCTCTACGAGGGCGCGCCGGCATTCAACGAGGTCATCTACACGTGGCTCGTGAGCGACGGCATCCGCTTCGAGGTCGGCTTCCTCGTCGACCACCTGACGGCACTCATGATGGTGGTCGTGACCTTCGTGTCGCTGATGGTGCACGTCTACACGATCGGCTACATGCACGACGATGACGGCTACCAGCGCTTCTTCAGCTACATCTCGCTGTTTACCTTCGCGATGCTGATGCTCGTCATGAGCAACAACTTCCTGCAGCTCTTCTTCGGCTGGGAAGCGGTGGGTCTCGTTTCCTACCTCCTGATCGGCTTCTGGTACACGCGCCCGACGGCCATTTTCGCCAACATGAAGGCCTTCCTCGTCAACCGCGTCGGAGATTTCGGCTTCGTGCTCGGCATCGCCGCGATCGTCTACTACACGGGCTCGCTGCGCTACGCCGACGCCTTCGCGGCGGCACCAGAGATCGCGGCGCAGGGCTTCATTCCCTGGGCCGGGGCGAGCTGGAATGCGATGACGGTGGTCTGCATCCTGCTGTTCATCGGCGCCATGGGCAAGTCCGCCCAGGTGCCGCTGCACGTCTGGCTGCCGGATTCCATGGAAGGCCCGACGCCGATCTCGGCGCTGATCCACGCGGCTACCATGGTCACGGCGGGCATCTTCATGGTGGCGCGCATGTCGCCGCTCTTCGAGCTGTCGCCGACCGCGCGCTCCTTCGTGCTCGTGATCGGCGCGACCACGGCGCTCTTCATGGGCTTCCTCGGCATCATCCAGAACGACATCAAGCGGGTGGTCGCCTACTCGACGCTGTCCCAGCTCGGCTACATGACGGTGGCGCTCGGCGTCTCGGCCTACAGTGTCGCGATCTTCCACCTCATGACGCACGCCTTCTTCAAGGCGCTGCTGTTCCTCGCCGCGGGCTCGGTGATCATCGGCATGCACCACGAGCAGGACATGCGCAAGATGGGCGGGTTGCGCCGCTACATGCCGATCACCTACTGGACGTCGCTGATCGGCTCGCTGGCGCTGATCGGCTTCCCGGGCTTTGCGGGCTTCTATTCCAAGGACTCGATCATCGAGGCCGTGCACGCCGCGCTTGAGGGCGGCAAGGTCAGTGGCGCCGGCTACGCCTACGTTTGCGTCGTGGTCGGCGTGTTCGTGACGGCTTTCTACAGCTTCCGCATGATCTTCATGACCTTCCACGGCGAAGAGCGCATGGATCACCACACGAAGGAGCACCTGCACGAGAGTCCGTGGGTCGTGACGGTCCCGCTCGTGCTGCTCGCGATCCCGTCGGTGGTCATCGGCGGCTGGACGATGGGGCCGGTGCTGTTCGGCGGCTACTTCGGCGAGGCGATCCGCGTGCTGCCGGCCAATGACGTCGTGGCGAAGCTCGGCGAGGAGTGGCACGGGCCGCTCGCCTTCATCGTCGAGGGCTTCACGTCGCCGACCCTCTACATCGCGCTCGCGGGCGTCGCGACTGCGTGGTACCTGTACCTCAAGGCGCCGGCGCTGCCGGCCCGGATCCGGGCCGGTGCCGAGCCGATCTACCGCCTGCTCGAGAACAAGTACTACTTCGACTGGTTCAACGAGAACGTGCTGGCGGCCGGCAGCCGCTGGTTCGGTAACCGGTTCTGGACGATCGGCGACCAGTTCGTCATTGACGGCGCGCTCGTGAACGGCTCGGCACGCACAGTCGGGTTGCTCGGCGCGCTGGTGCGCCACCTGCAGTCCGGCCTCCTGTACCACTACGCGTTCGCGATGATCATCGGCCTGTCGGCGCTCCTGGCCTACATTCTCTACAGGGCGTGAGCGCACGACCTGCGCCTAGGATTCAACGACCATGCTTCAATCCCACCTGCTGAGCGTACTCGTCTGGCTGCCGATCGTTGGTGGCATCCTCGTGATGCTGACCGGCGATTCCCAGCCGGCGATGGCACGCTGGCTGTCGCTTGCGCTCGCGCTTCTGGCCTTTGCCGTGTCGCTGCCGCTCTGGGGCGGTTTCGACCAGGGCACGGCGGCGTTCCAGTTCGTGGAGCGCGCGGCCTGGATCCCGAGCCTGCATTCGGATTACTACCTCGGCGTTGACGGCATCTCGATGCCGCTGATCGTCCTCACGACGTTCACCACGGTGCTCGTCGTGATCGCGGGCTGGGGTTCGGTCGAGAAGCGCGTCAGCCAGTATTTCGCCGCCTTCCTGATGCTGGAGGGCGTCATGATCGGCGTCTTCGCGGCGCTGGACGGCCTGCTGTACTACGCCTTCTGGGAGGCGATGCTGATCCCGATGTTCATCATCATCGGCGTCTGGGGCGGCAAGCGCCGCGTTTATGCCACGATGAAGTTCTTCCTCTACACCTTCTTCGGCTCGATCTTCATGCTGGTCGCGCTGATCTACCTCTACCTCAAGGCCGGCACCTACGATCTGGGCGCCTTCTATGCCCAGCGGCTGACCTTCAACGAGCAGGTGCTGATCTTCCTCGCGTTCTTCGCGGCCTTCGCCGTCAAGGTGCCGATGTTCCCGGTCCACACCTGGCTGCCGGACGCGCACGTCGAGGCACCGACCGGCGGCTCGGTGATCCTGGCCGCGATCATGCTGAAGATGGGCGGCTACGGCTTCCTGCGCTTCAGCCTGCCGATTGCGCCGGACGCCTCGCACTATCTCGCGTGGACGATGATCGCGCTCTCGCTCGTTGCCGTGATCTACATCGGCCTGGTCGCGCTCGTGCAGTCGGACATGAAAAAACTCATCGCCTATTCCTCGATCGCGCACATGGGCTTCGTGACGCTGGGCTCGTTCATCGCCTGGGACATCCTGGCGCGTACCGGCACGCTGCACGGTGTCACGCTCGGGCTGTCCGGCGCCATGGTGCAGATGATCTCGCACGGCCTCATCTCGGGTGCGCTGTTCCTCTGCGTCGGCGTGCTCTACGACCGGATGCACACCCGGGATATCGCCGCCTACGGCGGCGTCGTCAACACCATGCCGGTGTTCGGTGCGTTCATGGTGCTCTTTGCGATGGCAAATGCCGGCCTGCCGGCCACCTCGGGCTTCGTCGGCGAGTTCATGATCATCATCGCGAGCTTCCACGCCAACCCCTGGTACGCGCTGCTCGCTGCCGTGACGATGATCACGGGTGCCGCGTACACCCTGTGGCTCGTCAAGCGCGTCGTGTTCGGCGCCGTGGCCAACGACGAGGTCGCCAAGCTCACCGACGTCAACCCGAGGGAATTCCTCGTGCTTGGCATCCTGGCCGTGGCGGTGATCGCCGTCGGCGTCTACCCGCGACCACTGACCGATGTGATGGAGCCGACCCTGCAGCATCTGGCGGAGCTTCTCTCCGCGAGCAAGCTGTAAGCGGCGGGGGAGTCCAGTATGAGTTCCATGTCCCTGGCCGGTATCGCGATCGCGATGCCCGAGATCTACCTCCTCGGCGCCATCTCGCTGCTGCTCCTGGTCGACCTCTTCCTGCCCGAGCGGCTGCGGCAGGTCACCTACATCGGCGCGCTCGGCACCCTCGTGCTCACCGCCTACGTGGTCGCACTCTCGGCGGGCAGCTTCGGCGGGCGGGAGTACGGTCTTTCCGGGATGTACGTCCGTGACGACCTCGCGCGGCTCCTGAAGCTCGTCACCTGCGCGACGGTCGCTGCGACCTTCCTCTACGGGCGCGACTACCTCATCGCGCGCGGCCTCTTCAAGGGCGAGTTCTTCGTGATCTCGCTCCTCGCGGTGCTCGGCATCTTCGTCATGGCGAGTGCGGGTAGCCTGCTCACGATGTACCTCGGGATCGAGATCCTGGCGCTGTCCCAGTACACGCTGGTGGCGTTCGATCGCGAGTCGCCGGTCGCGGCGGAGTCGGCCATGAAGTACTTCGTGCTGGGCGCGATCGCCTCCGGCATGATCCTGTACGGCATTTCGATCATCTACGGCGTCACCGGCACGTTCTCGCTCGGTGAACTGTCGGTCGGCGTGACCGCCGACCTCGTGCACAACGTGGGGCTGCTGTTCGGCGTCGCGTTCCTGCTGGCCGGCATTGCGTTCAAGTTCGGGGCCGTGCCGTTCCACATGTGGGTGCCGGACGTCTACCACGGCGCGCCGACCGCGGTGACGCTCTTCCTCGGTGCCGCGCCGAAGCTTGCGTACTTTGCGCTCATCTTCCGCGTCCTGGCGCAGGGGCTTGGCGGCATGAGCGGCGCGTGGGACGGCATGGTCACGGTGCTGGCGCTGCTCTCGATCGGGCTCGGCAGCCTGGTCGGTCTGTCGCAGACGAATATCAAGCGGCTACTGGCCTATTCAACCATCGCCAACGTCGGCTTCGTGCTGCTCGGGATCGGCGCCGGTACGCCGGACGGTTACCGCGCCGCGCTCTTCTACACGATCACCTACGTGCTGATGGCGCTCGGGTCGTTCGCCACCATCATCCTGCTGTCGCGCAAGGGCTTCGAGAGCGACCGGATCGATGACTTCAAGGGTCTTGCGCGCTCGAGTCCGTGGTTTGCCTGGATGATGCTGTTCCTCATGATGAGCACGGCCGGCATCCCGCCCTTCGTCGGCTTCTTCTCGAAGCTCTACGTGCTGCAGGCGGTCGTCGGCGCGGGGCACCCCTGGGTCGCCGGCATTGCCCTCGTGTTCTCGGTGATCGCGGCGTTCTACTACCTCAAGATCGTCAAGGTCATGTTCTTCGACGAGCCGGAGACCGATGCCGTGGTCTCGGGCGGTCCCGCGCTGCGCTTCCTGCTGAGCCTCAATGCGCTCGCGACCCTCGCGCTCGGATTTACCAGCACGGCGCTGCTCGCGGCGATTGCCCACACGATCCGCTGAGGCGTCCCGGCCGGCGCGGACGCTGATCGGCGTCGCGCTCGGTGGCCTGCTGCTCGTGGCCTGCGCGCACAGCCCCGTCCGGGACCCGGCGGCCCCGTCGGGCGGCCGGCTTACCATCGGGCAACGGCCGGCCGAGCCGACGGCGCCGTCAGCGTCGTCGGTGCAGCCGAACGCCGAACTCCCGCCGCGTGCGGTTCCGTCCGTTGATGACACCGGGACGTCGTCCGAGGCGCCTCGGCCCGCGGAACGGTCGGTGGACGGTCCGGTGGACGATATCGAGCGGGGCCGGGCGTCCTGGTACGGCAAGCGCTTTGCGGGCCACCGCACCGCGTGCGGCGCGCGCTTTGATCCGACGAAGCTGACGATCGCGCACCCGACGCTGCCCTGCGGCACAAGGGTGCGCATCACCAATCCCGCCAACGGCCGCAGCGTCGAGGCCACGGTGCTCGATCGCGGACCGTTCACGGGCGGGCGGATTGCGGACCTGTCGCGCGCCGCCGCCCGGGCGCTCGGCATGGGCGGGCGGGGGACGATGGTGATCGAGCTTGAGGTGCTGGAGATCCAGTCTGCGGCGGCCTCGGCGCCGGACGCGGAGCCGGCGGGCGACGGGGCGCGGCAGGCCGCGCCCCGCTGACCGGTTTATGCCTCGGCGAGCTTCTTCTTGTAGCGGGCGTTGGCCTTGGTCAGGGTGACCACTTCCTCGTGCATGGTGATCATCATGGCATCGACGAGCGACATGACGCTCGCCTGAACTTTCTCGGGGTGGCGGGTCCACAAATCGATCAGGCTCTCGATGACCATGTCGATCTCGGCGTTGACCAGGTCGTCCTTGGAGGGCTTCTTGGACTTGCGCTTCGTGGCCATGGACTGTTCCTTTCGTGACTGATTAGTAACGGTCCGGCAACCGTCGATGCGCCGGACCGGCCCGCAGTCTAGCATCGCGTTGCTGCATCACTTCGCGTTGACGGCAGTGAGCCACGCTTCCACGCTTGCAGCGGTTTCTCCTGACGCGTCCGCGTGCGTCGGTGCACGGTGAGCGAGACGAGTCTTGTAGTTACCGCAGACCGCTGACCGCTGTGCGCGTGATGCCTCGGTCACCGGTCCCGGCGCGGTGCGCGGGTGGACGCGGAGTCGATTGCCGCGGGTGCGGCGGTCGGCGCGTGCATTTGAAGGCTCGGGTGGTTGTACGGCCGGTAAGATTGCCGTAATATCTCCGGCTCTCCTGGTGCGGGGTGGAGCAGTCTGGCAGCTCGTCGGGCTCATAACCCGAAGGTCGTAGGTTCAAATCCTACCCCCGCTACCACAAAAATTTGCGGCCGCTCCAGCCGCACGCAACAAGGCCACCTCCGGGTGGCCTTTGGCGTTACAGGGGCTGATTTTTTCGGCATCCGCACGGACCGCAATCTCCCCGATCTGCGCCCGGATCGCCGCCCGTGCCGGGACCGGATCCGTCGCCATCAGGGTCTCCCCTGGGCTTTCCGCCATCCGGCGGGCCATGGCCTCCACGTCCGGGATCAGCCGGACGGTCGCGCAAGACGCCGCCTCCGCCTGCGCGCGAAGGGCCTCCAGTTCCTCCTCGGCTGCCCTGAGCCGGCGGGCGAGGGTGGGGGAGTTCCGGCGTACGCCCGTGCGGATGGCGTCCGCAAGGTTGCCCACCAGCCTCTCCAACTGCGCAGGGCAGAACAAGACGATTCGATTCGTCTTGGTCTGCACGTTTATACGAAACGAATGAATCATTGCGGTGCAACAGGGTTCCTTTGACCCGCCAGATTTGACGATCCGTTTTGATTCGTTTTCACAGCCAACCGCCGCCTTCCAAGCGCCGCGAACGCCCCGTTGCGGTCCTCAGGGGTGCCGGTGAATTCAATCAGCCCGGGATCCTCGAGCACCTTGTGCCAAGGTCAGGCACCAGAGTTGCTCCGGGAGAGGTCCGACGGTTCCGGACTGCGGATCAGCGCGGCGTCTGAATGTCGAGCGTCCTCAGTCCTGCCTGGAGTGCAGCGGAGCGCATGCGCGTGTCGTAGGTCACCACGTGGGTGGCCGAATTTAGCTGAGCGAGGGCGATGTGCAGGGCGTCGAGCGTTCGCAACGCGACCGAATCGAGTTGGAACAGCAGGCGTTCGGCCTCACGGTGAACCATGGGGCTCATGTCCAGGCGTCGCAACGAACCGGAATCCGCATCGGCCAGTACGGCGTCGCGGATTTCGCAAGCCTGAAAGACCGTAAGCTGGCCCTCTCGTCGCCGGCGGGCGACGGCGGATAGGACCTCGGTAATACCGAGTTCCGAAATCAGCAGGTCCCGCCTGCCGCGAAGCAAGTTCTCGAGAGCATCGCTCTCGGGCTCCGGGACGTACAGTTTGGCGAGGGCGCTTGAATCGAGGTAGACACCGGTTTCGGCAACAGGCGCGTCCGGTGCCGACGGCGTTTCAGCCACGCTCGGCTCGTTCATCAATGACGGCGGCGGTGAGCGATGTGGCGAGCACTGGCATCGTTCGGCGGAATGCCGCACGGCCCTCGAACGGCTTTGACTGCTCGGGGCGGGGCGCCACCAGCCGCGCGACGGGCCTGCCACGATCGGTAATTGTCACCTCGTGACCCTTGCGCACGTCCTCGATCAGGGCGGTGAGGTTCTGTCGAGCTTCCCGTATTCCCGCTTCTTTCATGGGGCAATTGTGCTACATGTAGCACTGCGGTGCAAGTGCCGGTTGAGGTTCTCGGCCGTCGCCTAAGTACTCCGATCGTTCCAACGCCTCGCTGTCGCATCGGAGGATCCAGGCACGGATTGGGCGAGTGTTATGTGAAGTGTTTGGACGCAAATCACGCCCCCGCTACACGGCCTTGCTGAAGTGGCTGAATCTGCCCCTCTGAAGAGCGCCATCGCGGCGCACGTGAGTGCAGCGAGCCAGGCCATCGCGCGACGGTTCCCGGGGCGGGGCCTGCGACGGACCGAACGGACCGGTCGTCAGCCCGGTAGCTCGCGGGCGGCCGTGGGGTCGTGCGGCAGAGTAACCATCGCGAGCACGCCGCCGGCGGATCCGCTCCGAAGGGTCACGCTGCCACCGTGGCAGTGGATGATGTTACGGGCAATGGCGAGGCCAAGACCGGTGCCGTGGGGTGGGGGCGGGCGCCCGTCTACCGCCTCGCCACGCACGTAGGGCTCGAACATCCGCTCGAACTGACCGGCCGGAATACCCGGGCCCCGGTCCTCGATCGAAATCTCCGCGGCCGTGGCGGTCTCGACCACGCGGATGTCGGCCGAGCCGCCGTGGACGCAGGCGTTTTCCACCAGGTTCCACAGCGCCCGGTGCAGCGCTCGCGGTGCTCGCGGTGGGGCTCGCGCTTGCGGTCGGTGCCAGCCGGCTGCACTCCCGAGGCGCGGCCATCGTGCCGTACTCGCTCGAGGACCGGCGCCTGACCTTTGCCGTGCTGCCGTTCCAGGTGCCGGCCAACGACGCGCACGCGGCGGATGTCGCCGAGGCCGTCAACGCGGCGCTGACGGCAAGGTTCGAGGAGAACTCGCTCTGGGCGCAGACCACCCCTAAGCGCGCGGCGGCCGAGGCTGCTGCCAAGTACTCGACGCCGCGCGAGATCGCGAAGGCGCTCGACGTGCATTTCGTGGTCCGTGGCACGGTGGCCAAGAGCGCCGGCGGCTATGCGCTTGCCGTGTCGCTCGTGGACGGCGGATCGGAGCGGGTGCTGAAATCGGTGACGCTGGACGTGCCGGGTGATGCGCTGCTGCCGCGCTGGCGCTCGGACCTCGCCTACGCGGTCGAGGAGCTCGGCGCCGCAGGCCTCGATGCCGAGGTGAAACGGGTCGAGAGCCGGCCGGCCGAAACGCTCGACGTGCGCGATCTGACGATGCGCGCCTACGTCACCTGGCAGACGCACCACGGTGCCGAGGCCAAGGGCGCCTACGAGAGCGCGAGCGAACTCCTGAAGCGCGCACTGGCGCTCGCACCGGACGATCGCGAGGCGACCTGGGTCACGGCCGAGATCAACCTCTGCGACTGCGTGATGGCCTGGTCGAAGGACGTCGAGGCGCAGAAGGCGATCGGCGCGGCGGCGCTCGACAAGTACCTGACGATGGATCCCGGCAATGTGGACATGATCGAGGAGAAGGCCTCGCTCTACAGCCTGCGCGGCAAGCACGAGGAGGCGCTCGTGATCCTCGACTCGCTGCTGCAGAAAGAGCCGGACGACCCGTGGAATCTCTGGGCGAAGGCACACGAACTCGTCAAGCTTGGGCGGGCGACGGAAGCGGTGCCGATCATCGACGGGCTGGTCGCTCGCGCGCCCAACCAGTACGTCACGCTCGAGGGGCTCGCCGCCGAGGTCCACTACGCGGTCGGTGACTACGCGAAGGCGGCGGAATACGCCAAGACCTCGATCGCGCACATGTCGGACGATCAGCAGCGCAGCCCGGTCACGGGGCCACTGCGGCTCACGCTGGTCGCGGCCGAGGCCGAGCTCGGGCACCTGGATCGCGCGAGGGCAGCCCTGGCCGACTTCGATGCGGCGGTGCCAGGGGTGCGGACCCTCACCGCCATGAAGAAGTGGGTCTGGCCGACCTCGGCGCTGGCCGGCTACGAGCCGCTCTACGACGGGCTGCGCAAGGCCGGCGTGCCGGAATGAGAGCTCGTCAGCGCTGCGTGACGGGAATGGCGCTCGGCACGGGGTGCCGCGCCCGGTAGCGGCGAAGGTGCGCGCTGACGCGGCCCGCGGCAAAGCGCGCGCCGATGGCAAAGCGCTGCGCCGGACCGAAGGCGATGGCGGCCGGCAGCCCGACGAAATAGAGCCCGGGGACCGACGACTGGAAGTGGTGGCTGAGCCGCGGCGATCCGGACTCGGTGCGCACGGCCGCGCGCAGTTCAGGGCTCAGGAACGCGTAGCGGGCGACGTCGACCTGGTAGCCGGTCGCCGCCACCACGCGGTCGGCGGACAGCGTCTGCCGCCCGCCGTCCGGGGTCTCCACCGCGAGTTCGACGGCCCCGTCGACGGCGCGTGCGGAGGCGATCTCACCGCGCACCTGCGTGACGTGACCGAGCACGAGGTCGCGCATGAACCAGCCCCCGGCCGGCCCGAGGTGCCGGCGTACGACACCGGCGCGCCGCGCGGCCGGCAAGGCATGGAAGACGTCCGGCAGCGCGATGCAGAGCGACGAGCGAAGGTTGGGGCCGAGGCCTAAGTTTGGCGCGGTCAGCCGCTGCCAGAGTGAGCGCTTACCGCTGCCGCGCTCGTGGAAGGTGGGTGCCTGACGCGACACGAGAGTCACCGCAGCACCCTCCTGCGCCGCGAGCCCGGCGACGTCCGAGGCCGACGCCCCGGCGCCGACCACGATGACCCGCCGGTCCTTCAGCACCGACAGGTCGGCCATCGCCGAGCTGTGCGCGCACAGCGGCGGCGGCAGTGCGCGCAGGGCGTCCGGCACGTGCTCGACGTGGCTCAAGCCGGTCGCGACGACCACCGCCCTGGCGTGCAGGCGGTAGCCGTCCTCGGCGGTGACAAGGTAGCCGTCCCCGGACTGCGCGACCGCCGTGACGTTGGCCGCGTGCAGCGATGGCGCGAGGGCGCGCTGGAAGGCCCGGCCGTACTCCACGAAGAGCGCGCGGCTGACCGGCAGGCCGGTGTCGGCGTAGTCAATGCCGTGCTGCTCGCAGTGCGTCTTCAGGGTGTAGGCCGAGTGCGGATCGTAGAGACCGCTCGCGAAGCCGTCGGACTTGAGGTACATCCGTTCCGGCATGCGCGTCGCCCAGTTCTCCATCGGCTGGCCGAAGATGACGAACGGCACCCCCGCGGCATGGAGATGCGCGGCCAGCGACAGCCCGTACGGGCCGGCACCCAGGATCGCTACGGCAACGGATGCGGTCATGGTGAACCTCGTCGGGGGTCGGCGTGGGGGGGGGGGCTGGCCGTTCAGGCGTGAACCCTGCCGAGAGTAGCAAGCGGCGCCCGTTGCTCGGATCGCGACGCGACATAACCGGTGCCGGTGTCGCGCGGGGTGTCGGGACTGCGGGTCCGGTCACACTCCGGCGGCCGTGTTGGCGAGGACTACGTGATGGCGCCGGCGCACCCGGGTGCGCAGGGACACGGCGCCGGCGAGCGCGTCGCCGATTTCCCGGACGTGCCGGAGGTTGACGTAGACGAGGATCAGCGGCTCGGCCGGCCGGTCGGTCGCGCGGCGATCGAGGGCGTCGACCAGCTGGCGCATGAGGGCGGGGGCCAGCGCATTGAAGACGAACACGAGCAGCGGGCCGTCCGGCAGCGGGTAGGTGAGCGCGTCGTGGTGCACGCTGCGAGGGCTCGCCTGTGCCGTCGAGCGCTGGCGCCAGCGGGCGAGGTTGCGCTCGGCGACCCGGTGCAGGCCGATCGCGTACTCGATGCCAATGACGTCGCGAAAGCCAAACTCCGCGGCCAGCAGCAGGGCCTTGCCCTTGCCCGAACCGACATCCACGAAGGTGTAGTCCGAGGGGTCCACCGGCACCGCGGCCAGCGCGGCGCGAAACGCCGATTCCGTCACCGCGCGGTAGATGCCGTTGCAGCGCGCGACCTCGCTCGCCGGGACACCCGCGTCGGCGAGCGGCACGTCGGTCGCCGTGTCCACGCCGTAGCGCGCATCAAAGGCGCGGTTGGCGGCCGCCTCGTGCCGGTGCCGGTACGTGAACCAGCGCCAGCGGATCTGCTCGCGCAGCCAGCCAGCCCGGTCGCCGGCGGCCGCGAACTCGCCAGCGAGCGTGCGCGCCCGCTCTGCGATCCGCCGAAGGAACGCGACAGGGAGAACGGGACGGTGGTGATCGCCCTCGCTCTCGCCATTGATCTGGCTGTCGACAGGCTTGGGCGACGAATCCGTGGACGGCATGCCGGGCGCTCGGTCAGGGTGGCGGGTCACCGGACCGGGCGGTAAGACCCCGGCACGTGACGTGCGTCACTGTGCGCCAGGCGCCGGCGGCAGCGCTGCGACGGCCGTCAGGCTTTTGCGCCCGGATCCGCCCGCCGCGCGACGCTCAGCGCCGGACCACCACGACGCCGACCGGCTGCACCACCGCCGGCGCTCCGTAGTAGACGCGCCGCGGCCCCGCCGGCACCACGACGCAGGCACCGAGGACGGTGAGCAGGCTGAGCACGAGCGACAGGCGAACGAGGCGGGTCATGAGCGATCTCCGGGGCCGTCGGCGACGACCTTCTGAATGGAATGAACGCCGCAGGCCCCCCGCCGCTGACACGGGCGCGGGCGGCGGCCGTGACGGGTCCGCTTTCACGGCGGCGGCCGACGCGCTAGTGTCCCGGGCTACGCTGCCGGGGGTCGTCCGCGGCACCACGCTCGGCTGTACGGGGGACGGGGTATGCGATGTCTGTGGCTGCTGGCGCTCGCTCTCGTGGTCTGTCCCGTGCACGCGGCCCTCAATCCGGTGGAGGGCCGGATGGTGGCGGCGGTGGAGCGGGATTCGGGCTGGTCCCTCGCGCTGCTCGAGCGTCTCGTCAACATCAACAGCGGCACCCGCAACCTCGCCGGTGTCGCCGAGGTCGGCCGCGCGCTCGCGCCGGAGCTCGAGCACCTCGGCTTTCAGGTGGTGTGGAAGCCGATGCGGGACACCGGCCGGGCCGGGCACCTCATCGCGACCCACCCCGGCCGGCCCGGCACGCGCCGCCTGCTCCTGATCGGCCACCTCGATACGGTGTTTGAACCGGACTCGCCGTTCCAGAGCTACGTTCGGCACGGCCATCGCGCCAGCGGTCCGGGAGTGGGCGATGACAAGGGCGGAGACGTCGTGATGCTGCTCGCGCTGCGCGCGATGCAGGCGGCCGGGTCGCTGCGCGATGCCAATGTCGAGGTGATGCTGACCGGTGACGAGGAAAGCGCGGGGTCGCCGCAGAGCCTCGCCCGTGCCGACCTCGTGGCCGCCGGCCGGCGGGCGGACGTCGCGCTCGACTTCGAGGGCCTGGTGGTGCTGGACGGCCAGGACATGGGCTCGGTGGCCCGCCGCTCGGCGTCGGCCTACGTCATCACGACCCACGGCACGACCGGTCATTCGAGCGGCATCTTCAGTGCCGACGTCGGTGACGGGGCGATCTTCGAGCTCGCGCGGATCCTCTGCGCCTTTCGCAGCGAGCTCCCGGAGCCCGGCCTCACGTTCAATATCGGCGTGGTGGCGGGCGGCGCGCGCGCCGCCTTCAGTGCCGACGAGAGCACGGCGACCGCCGCCGGCAAGACCAACATCATTCCCGGCGTCGCGGTCGCGAACGGCGACTTTCGCGCGCTCGAGCCCGCCCAGG